>NZ_LKBH01000001.1:0-5391 GCF_001402935.1 Acidiplasma cupricumulans
ATTAATATACAATAATAGTGACTTTATAATTATACAGATATGCTTAGTATCACTTACCTAAATATCAGATTATAAAGAATGATGTTTATTAGACATTATACCCGTATCAATAAAATTTCATACATTGTATAATAATGTTAAAAGATCTCATAATGGGGATCACTTATATGAATATAAAGTACACAAAAATTATTCTGGGTATTGATAATAAGTTAATAACATTATATATAAGGTACAGAAATATTTATTTACTAACATCTTTTTTCTTAATCATGTTAATTGGAATTGCAATGGTAAAAGGGAAAGCTGCTATCGTTTTTAATGATGCTAAAAAGTTCTATTATGATGATTTATCCATATATGATAAATGTATAACTGAAAAACCTGAACTTTTTTTTAAATATCTAAAAACTTATAAGTCTCATGACTTAATAGAAATTAATGAACCTGAAAACTATATGCCACCATCACCCGTTGAGAGAGTATATTTGCCTGCAATAAATTTTAAATCCCACTCTTCAGAATCATCAATGACGCAGATATCATCACCATATTTTTTTCAAAAATTTAAAACTAGTATAGTGCCACATAAAGGAATAGCATATATACCAAAGAATGTAAGTAAATTTGATTATGAGGGTGAAATAGCCATTGTAATTGGTGGAAAAGGAAAATATTTATCAAAGGCAGATGCAAAATCTGTGATTTTTGGTTTTAGTATAGTTAATGACCTAAGCATCAGAGATTACCAGATGGTAGAATATCCCAGATATGGTAAAAACTGGGTTCTTGGAAAATCTGAGGATTATGGTTTACCATATGGCCCATTTATTTTGCCTATAGAGGATGCAGGTGAATTATATTTTGAAATTAAGACCTATGTTAATAACGAACTTAGACAGGATGGAAATACTAATGATATGATATTTTCTATGGATGAATTAATAAGTGAAATAAGCAAAATAACCATGCTCAGGCCAGGAGATATAATTACAACTGGAACACCTGCGGGTGTAGCAGTTCATAATTCAAAGGTATTTTTAAAGGATGGGGATAAGGTAAGAGTAAATGTGTCTAAAATAGGTACACTGGAAACTTTGATAAAAAATGAAAAAAGCTTATAGTTTTGTGTACTTTTATTTAGTTATTGCATAAAATTTTTAAATTATTATTCCATATTCTTATATGGAATGGTTTGAAGAAGATAATCCTAATTTGTCATCAAAATTTGGTGAAAATGATGAGCTTGGCAATTTAAACTATATAAACTCCACAAAGATATTAAATAGTTTTAAACTAATTAAAAAAGGTAAAGTATACAATCTATCCCATGTTATATTTAATGGTATGGCAGATAGATTAACCCATGGACCATATTTCTTTGATATACTTCTAAGGGTTTATGATAATGACTATTACAAAACTTATAAGAATAAATATGGTGCATCTCTTGGCAGAATAGAGATGTGTGATCATACTGGAACGCATCTGGATTCTTTAAATCATATGGCACATAATAATAAGTTTTTTAATAATATAGATGCCTATGAAAATACGACAAATCTGGGCTCAAAAAAATTGGGCATGGAAAAAACAATTCCAATAATAACAAAAGGTATTATGGTTGACGTTGCAGCCATGCATAAAAAAGATAAGTTGGAACCAGGATATGCTATCACAAAGGAAGAAACTGAAGATTTTTTAAATAGCCATGGCATAAAATTAGAGCAGGGAGATGCCATATTTTTTTATACTGGTTTATCCAAGCTATTTCAAAATCCCAAAGAGTATGATAAATATTATGATTCATCTCCTGGAATAGGATACGAACTTGCAAAATTTCTGGCAGGGAAAGATATTTCAGTATCAGGGTCTGACACCCCTTCCAGTGAGGTGACGCCGCCTGAATTAAAAAATACAAGGCTTCCTGTGCACCAATATCTAATAGCAAAATCAGGTATAAGACTTATAGATAATATAAAACTGGATGAACTAAGCAGGGATAAAATCTATGAATTCGCATTCATTTGCTCACCATTACTAATAAAAGGTGCCACAGCATCTCCAGTATCTCCACTTGCTATAGTATAATTTTATCTTGTTTTATCAACCTTGCACTGCAATACAACAGGTTTTTTCTCCTTTTTAAGAATATTTATCCCCTTTTTAATACCCTCATCAATTTCATCAGGTCTTTCAATTATTATGTTCTCCCCTCCAAATATTTTAATCACGTCCCCGTAGTTGTAGTCTTTTAAATCGGCACCGGGAAATTTATTTATTTTCCATGCATGACTGTTTTTAAATACATCCTTTACGGATTCAGCAGAAGCAAGCCATTGTGAATTGTCAAAAATTATGCATAATACAGGGAAATCCTTTGCTGCATATCCAAATGCAGTGGGAACTCCAAAAATGAATGAACCATCACCAACAGCCGCAATAGTATCAATACCTGTGGCTATTTTATACCCCACTGCTGCTCCCATGGCCCAACCAAGATAACCCGCATCTGGAATGCTAAAATATGATGAAAATTTGTTAGGTAAGCTATACTTTGGATTTACCTGATAGTCTGTAAATACCGGCATGTCTAATTTACCTATTTTCCATGAAAGATATCTGGGGTTTATAGTATTCTCCTTTGATAATCTTTGAATTTCCTCATTTTTAGAGCGGTTCTGTAATTCCCTAATTTCCCTTACTTTATTTTTTCTCTCTTCTATTATGCCTTTTTCTATTTTTGGTTTAAGGGAATTAAGTATTAATGAGATATCGCCCCTTAAAATAATGTCTGAATCAATACCAAGATATGGAATATTATTATATAGGGGCTCAGTATCAATTGTTATTATTTTACAATTAACATCATTATATCTGGGAAAATAGGGAATCCCGTTTTCTATATTTAAAATTAAATCAACATCTTCAAGATTATATTCATCCACCGCCATAGGCATATTAGAAGGGTAATTCAAAACTTCACCGGCATAATTAATTACAGGTATTGCATATTCATTGGCAAAGTTTATTATGGAGTAAAACCATTCCAGCCTTCTACCAGACCTCCATGGAATAATAACTGGATTTTTTGAATCCTCTATCATTTTTTCAGCTTTCTTTAAATCATTATAAAACATATAACTCACCTATAAAGCCTCATCTATAGTTATTTCACGTGGAATGCTTATATATACAGGACCTGCAGGCTCTTCTTCTGCTATCCTTATGGCCCTTTTTAATGTTTGAATTACCTGCGACCTGTCACGAATTTCAAATTCAAATTTAACCCACTGCCGCACCATTTCACCCTGATCTTTTGCTTCCTGACCCCAATGTATTCTTAAATTCCTTGATGCATCCCCTTTCAGCGTATTTGGGCTCCGGCCCGCTATAATGAGTAATGGTCTTCTTGCAGAATATGCATTCATAATTATACCTATAGAGTTGGCAGTTCCTGGGGTTGTATGAATAAATGCCACACCAATTTTACTTGACATGGAATACCCTAGTGCTGCAGAAACAGCTGTAATTTCATGTGGAATAACAATAATATTGGGGAAATCACCCCCTTTTGAATATTCTTCTATGAATGACGCATAATCAGTCCCGGATACCATAAAAATATCATTAATGCCTGAACTTTTCAGGAATTCTAAAATTTTTTTTGTATATGAAACCATAAAATAAAATGCTTTTATTTTATTTATTTATTGTTCAAATTTATGGTGATATCTCATCCATTCTCGCCCTGTTTGTCTTAACACCGAATCTGGCTATTGCCGATGGTATGAAGAGAAATACTGCAATCATTATAAAAATGATTACCGGAGATACGCTTAATAATAACAGGTAGGCAACAAGAAGAACACCTGCACCACCTCCTATGTGACCAACACCATCAACAAAGGCGAAACCAGTTGTTCTTGATCTGGCTGGAAAATTTTCAGTTGTCCATACCTCTATTACAGGAACCCAGATGTTGAATCCACAAAATGCTATTATTGCCCCCAGAGCAGAAAGAAAGAATGTTTTTCCACTAAATGCAATCATAAGTCCTCCAATTAACGTTATTGTTGCGCCTATGGGGAGCCACTCCCTCCTATGTAGGTGCTCACCAAAATAGGTAGGTATAATGGCTGCTGCAATAAAACCAAATGAGCCTACAGCAACAACAAATCCTCCTCCCGCATATGTATACCCTATGGATCCGAGTATTCCTGTAAATCCGGCAGCAAGTATATAAACTGCCATATAGCCTATAAACCAAATAAATAGAAGCATCACAAGTCTTTTTAAGTACATTCTATTACCCAAAATTTCCCGATATGGAGATGCATTAGGAACAACATTTACATTTATATTGTCAAGAATTTTTATGTCCTTACCAGTTCTCTTTTTAATTCTTTCCATCATATTATTTACTATATTGTCTGCCTCCTTTATTCTACCCTTGGATACAAGCCATCTTGGAGATTCTGGCAGTTCAAATCTAAGTAAGACACCAATAAGCCCTAAAACGGCACCAACAACATACATTAATCTCCATCCAATTACCCCACCAAATTTACCTGGGCCACCTATTGCAAAAGGCAGTCCCAATGGTATAGGGGCTGCGGGAGTTGTAAGATAAAGCCCCAACCACACGGCAGTAATCGAACCAAGTGCAGCAAATAAAAAAATAATGGAACCGTAAGCAGCCCTCTTGCCTATTGGTGAAACCTCACTAACATAGGTATAGACTATTGCTATATCGGCACCTATACCAAGTCCTGTTATAAACCTGGCTGCTGAAAATTCAATAAAGTTTTGGGTAAATACGGTGATTAAGGAGCCTATTGCAGCCAGTGACATGGTAATTAACAGCATATCCCTCCTTCCATATTTATCTGAAAGTGGGCTTAGTATTAGGGTTCCAATGGCATATCCTATTAATTGTATAAGCGTGGCATAGCCCAGTAATTCTTCTATGTAAGAAAACTTAGGACCCGTAATTGAAAGTGTATTTGGTATTATTTCAATGGCGGTTTGCACAAAGGAAACGTTTATATTAAATATATCATAAAACGTGAAAAAATAGCCCACACCAAGAATTCCAATAAAGATATATGATAGGCTCCATCCTGGAAGCGAGTCGAGTTTACTTATAACTTTTTTGGGGTCTATACTGTCATCAACCATAAAAACATTAAATGACTTCACTATTTAAATTTTATTGTGAGATATAATTATATTATAATCTTTCATGTAGTATTTGATTGTAATAATTTATACCAAGATTTTTCAGTCAAAGAAAGGTTTTATAAAGATTACATAAAAAATCAATTCTGTCAGTAAAAATTCAAAAAGTAAAATATAATTAATGATTATATACAGATCGGAAGAGCGTCG
>NZ_LKBH01000002.1:0-4145 GCF_001402935.1 Acidiplasma cupricumulans
TATATAAATATTAAACTATTATCATTTATATGAAAGCTTGTGTACTAGAAAAATATGGTGAGTATCCTATTTATAAAGATGTTAATGCACCAGAAATAGAGGAAGATGATGATATTATAATTAAAGTTGCCGGGGTCGGAGTATGCAGAACCGATATACATGAAATATTTGGAAATCTAAAAGATAGAACAAGGCTGCCATTAATATTGGGACATGAAAACACTGGTTATGTATATGATTTTGGCTCCAAGGTACACAATATTTCAAAGAATGACCCGGTTATTTTATTTCCCTACATAACAAAGGGTTACTGTCTAAATTGCAGGAAGGGAAATGATATGTTTTGTACCGAAGATCCATATATGCCGGGTATAGACGCCAATGGTGGTTACGCAGAATTTATGAAAACTAAAATAAGGGCCGTTGTAAGTTTGCCAAAATCTATTAAAAATGATGATTTAATAAACATGGCACCGCTTGCAGATGCTGGCATCACCGCATACCATGCCATAAAGAAAGTATATCCACTTATCATTCCAGACAGCACAGTTATTGTATTCGGTGTTGGTGGTTTGGGTCATATTGCCATACAGATAATAAAGTCAATGACAGCAGCAAAAATAATTGCAATAGATATTTCACAGGAAAAATTGGAACTTGCAAAAAAATATGGTGCTGATTTTACATTATTGTTTTCAAACAATCATGATATAATAAAGGAATGCATGAAATTTACACATAATAACGGTGCAAATATTGTTTTTGACTTTGTAGGTGAAAATAATTCCACAGAATATTCACTAAAATTGGTAAAAAAGCAGGGTACAGTGGTTGTAGTTGGTTATGGCGGAATATTTAAGGAAAGTACATTCGATCTTATAATACGTGAAATAAACATAATTGGTAGCTTAACCGGCACATATTCAGAGTTTACTGAATTAATACAAATGTATCTTGATGGTAAAATAAAGGTTGAAACTCAAAGATTTAATTTAAGGGAGGCTGCAAAGGCCGATGAATTGCTTAAAAATGGAAAAATACAGGGAAGGGCTGTTTTGGTTCCTTAATATTTTAATAAGAAATATCTTCAAGAACTTCCCCAGATTTTATTTTTCTAAGAGTCAATGCAAATAGTTGACCTGCAGATAGGCCTATGGCCATAATTATCCATATAAGTATGGGATCGGTGCTAAAAAATATTACCAATAAAGTATATATTAAAGAACCTGCAAATGTTGAAAAGTTAAACCATCCAGTAAGAAATCCCATTAATGTACCACGAACACGTGTAGGAAAGCTTTCTGCCCAGTATGTATAACCTGCGCCAGACCATACACCATTTGTAAGCTGATACACAAAGAAATATATTATAGCCGCAAGTAATATATAATGTATATCAACAATAAATATAATAGCCATTATTGGTGTGGCTACAGCAGTATATACAAGTACGGTTTTTCTTCCAAATTTTTCACCTAAATAACCACTTAATGGATAAAAGAAGAACCCTAATCCACCAGATATTAGAAGTAGATATGCAACAAATGTTAAGCTCCACCCAAAGTAATGTTCCAGATAAAATGCAATAAATATATTAGTAAGTGCCCAAGATGAAGCATAAAAAAACCATGCAAGCATTATTTTTATTAATTGCCTACGTATGTATCCGGGTGTTGTAAATATCTGTTTGAATACATTTTTACCTGCCTGTGATAAATCAGTTTTATACTCCTCTATGCCCTCAATTTGATCCATGGGCACACCCTTTTTAAGTAAGGCCTTTATCCTTTTAAGATTTTCATATCTCTCAGGCTCCTTTATCCAGTATCTACCTATAACAACTGCTATTAATGGTATGGCTCCTATTGCAAATACAATCCTGAATCCAAATCTTATGGTTGCTAGATATATACCAGATGCAAGAAAAACACCTAGTGGCCAGCCACCCTGAACCCATGAATAAAGCCATCCCCTACTTTTTGGTCCAACGCTTTCGTTTACAATTGTTATTGATATACCAAGCTCGGCAAGTCCAAATGATGCTGCTATTGCTCTTACAGCAACAAGCTGTATAAAGTCGGTAACAACTGCTGTTAAGCCTGTAAATACTGCTGATATAAGAAGTGCAATCATCCATGCTATTCTCCTGCCCTTTGCATCCATCCAGTATCCCATACCAATTGGAACAAATATCGCAGTAAGGCTTATTACAGTTCCAGTTTCCGCAACCTGTGTTGATGTAAGATGAAGCGCAGAAGCAACAGAGGAATAACCTACTGTAAGTAGATTATAATTATATGAGGCTAATGCCCAACCCATCATTGCTATAAAAAATAGGTAAATACCATATTTTTTTCCCCTTACACCCCACACCTCATCTGTTTTATTTGTTTCCTCCTTCAGCTCACCTTTAAATTTTATATTATCATTTATGTCCGTCATTTTTTCACCTGCTTAAAAGCCAGTATTCTAACTGGAGAACCATCAGAATCCATAATATTAAGTGGCATTACAAAAAAAAGTGCATTAACATATTTTTCATTTAAAAGAAGTTTATCAATATTTGCAACTTCTTCAGCTATTATGGCGCCTGAATTAAGTATAATTTCATGAACCTTTTTTGCAGTATCTGTTATTTGTTTGTGCATTGGTGTTTCTGATGACCAGCCACCTATACTAAGCCCATCAGTGCCCACAAGTTTGATCTTTTTGGAAGTTAAAAATTCCGCCCCAGATATATCTAGATATGGCCATAAATACAAATACTCCTTATTATTTCCCCTTTTTTTATCCCATCCAGTATGGATAAAAACCATATCATTATTGTGTATAACATCTTTATATTCATCAAAATCTTCACTTTCTATAGGTTCTCCTGGCTTTTTATTGGAAAAATCAATTGCAACTCCACTGCCTATGAATGATGTAATTGGATATTTTTCTAAAGTTTTGCCATCTTCTATCATGTGCGCTGCAACATCTATATGTGTTCCATGGTGGGTATTCATAGATATCTTTTTTACAGCATAACCATCAATGTTCAATATCTTTAAATCCTGAACTGTAAACTCAGAATGCCCTGGCCATGATGGCATCCTATGATACATTGTATGTGTTAAATCAAATATTTCATAATTTTCTAAATTAAAAATATCTGTTTCCATTTATTCACCTTCCCAATATTTTATATAGTTTCCTCTCTTCAGTTTCCATGGGATGTTCTTTGGCCATTTCATGCAATCTATTATATACAATATAACCATTATTTTCCTCATCGTTCCATTCTCTTGCAAAAGTTCCATTTAATATATTTATGGCCTCATTTTTAAGAGTTTTTTTAAATTCATCAGTTATATATAATGGGCCACGCGTAAGCTGCCCATATTGACTGGTTCTTGAATGAGTTTTTAACTGATTAAATAAACCCATATCACGCATGGATTTTGCTATTTCAGCAAGTTCCCCAGATGCATATAACTCTAAAATAACGGATGCAGGTGAGGCACCAAGTTCTGTAGCAACATCATAATAGGCACGAAACGAATATAGCATTACACCAACCCAGGAATGCTCAGATAATAGGTCCACCAATGTTTCTTCTTTAAATGATGACAATACTGCACAACCACCCTTTCTAAACATACCAAGCCTATCACATAATGTCATTAATATGCTATATCCATTATTATTAGGATCCTGACCAACTGCAACAAGTGATGGAAAACCCTGATCATTTACATATACATCCCTAACTCCCCAACCAATCATTCTTGGTGCAATCATTAATACGGTTATATCGCTTCTTGGCCTTATAAATCCATAAAAATAATTATAGCCAGATGCAAATACAAGAGTTGCACCAATTTTTATATTAGGTTCTATATGGTTTTTATATATATTTTTTTGAATTTCATCAGGTATAAGTAGAAATATTATATCTGATTTTTTAACTGCCTCTGGTATATCATAAACCTTAAAACCATCTTTTTCTGCATCTTTAGCGTAGTTATCATTTACATTCCCGACTATAACATTTAAACCAGAATCTCTTAAATTTAGTGCTTGTGATTTACCCTGATTCCCATATCCTATTATGCCTATAATTTTATTGCCTATTTCACTAAAATAGTCTTTATTATCTAATA
>NZ_LKBH01000003.1:0-1149 GCF_001402935.1 Acidiplasma cupricumulans
AAAGAATATTTTTAATGATGTAATGTCTGACTACGTAGGACAGAGATGTTTAAATGAAGCTTATGGTGCATTACATTTTTAGTACGGGAATATTAAGCCTTATTAATTCATACTTTACAGGCTTTTTCAGGGGATTTTCCATAGCAGTTATAATGTCATTTCTTGGTAATACAGTAATAGACCATTTTGGGCATAAGCGTAAGATAACAAAATATGGTCTCATACCGGTAAGGAGCCCATCGACACATTCATTTGAAAACAGCATTATCATTGGACTTTCCATTTCTTTTTTCATTATATTAATTATGTATATATTTAATAATTTAGCACCCATAACAATTACAGTAATTTCCGGCATACTGGTTGGACCCTCACATTTATTTCTGGATGCGTTTACACAGGGTGGTATTTATATTAAAAGTAAGAAACACTGGAGAAGATTTGCAATAGCCCATTTAAGGTATAATAATAAAATAATAAATGCCACAACAGCATTTTTTGGGATATTTTTAATTATTATTTCATTTTCAGGATTTGGAATAATATTTCTTTATATTAAGGATGTATTCAATTATTTATCATTAATTTTTTAGAATTTTTTAAATAACGGGCTCGGTGGGATTTGGACCCACGATCACCGACTTAGAAGGACGGTGCCTTATCCATACTAGGCCACGAGCCCAGTGGTTAATTTTAAAATTGGATATAAGTATTTCGTTGATTTATCTCTTAAATATGGTTTATTCGAATTTTTATAATATTACCATAAAAATTGAAAAAATTATATATTCACGTTATAATATTAAAAATTTTAATCAAAACGTTATTGGAGCATAGCCATCCTTTACATAATCTGAAATTAAAGCGCCCACCGGTTTAAGATTTATTTTTAGCTCCAGGAGCCTCTCTTTTATATTTTCCTCATCTGCTATGTTCACACAGGCAACCGGAATGATATTTTTATCAATTAACTGTTTTACCAGACCCTTAAATTCATCATCCTCAGCTGCCAGTTTTTCTGCGGCGCCGAATAGGACAACCCTTGTTCCAATTGTGGTATGAAGTGCAAATTTAAGGCCAAGCAACGCCCTATCCCTGTTTTCATTACCTGATAAAATTATTACAGCAAGTTTATCTGCCATAATATAA
>NZ_LKBH01000004.1:0-1116 GCF_001402935.1 Acidiplasma cupricumulans
CATGGTAGATGTTGGTGAGAAAGCACCGGATTTTGAAGCGCCTGACACTGGATTAAAAATGAGGAAACTGTCTGATTTTAAGGGAAATACAGTGGTTCTTGCATTTTTCCCTGGGGCATTTACATCTGTATGCACAAAGGAAATGTGCACATTCAGGGATTCAATGGCAAATTTTAACAGATTTAAGGCAAAGGTAATAGGCATAAGCGTTGACTCTCCATTTTCATTGAAGGAATTTGCAGAAAAAAACAAACTTCAGTTTGATCTTTTAAGTGATTCCGGAAGGGAAATATCCAAAAAGTATGGGGCCCTTTATGATAGCTTTTTGAACATAAAAAATCTGTCGGCGTCAAAAAGATCTGTATTTGTTATAGACAAGGATGGGATTATAAGGTATAAATGGGTTAGTGAGGATGCCTCAAAGGAGCCTGATTATAAAAAAATAGAGGAGGAAATATCAAAATTAAATTAAATTTTTAAACCTCCTGGTATTTAAGATACCAAACCTTTTCTCCGCTGTTTATCCTCTTATATGCATCCTCAAGTGTGGACGGCTGTGGTACTATACCCCTATCCCCTGGATTCCAGTTCACTGGAGTGGCTAGTTTTTTATCCCAGTTCAGCTGCAGGGCCCTAAGGCTTCTTAGGATTTCGTTTATATTCCTTCCAGTTTCAGCCGGATAATATATCATCCAGCGGACTATGCCGTTGGGGTCTATTATAAATACACCCCTAACCGTGTTGCCTGCCTTTTCATCTATGAGATTATATTGGCTAGCAACCTCCTTATTTATGTCTGCTATCACCGGGAATGGAATATCTACACCAAATTTTTCCTTTATGTCTTTCAGCCATTCTATGTGACTCTGCAGGCTATCAACGCTTAGACCTATTAGAACTGCATTTAACTTTTTAAACTCATCATATCTTTCCGCAAATCCCATAAATTCTGTGGTGCACACCGGCGTGAAATCAGCAGGGTGTGAAAACAGAACAATCCATTTACCACGGAAGTCAGATAGAGCCAGCGGTCCCTTGGTTGTATTAACAACAAACTCTGGTGCCTTATCACCAAGCTTAACGGCCATATTAATCACCGTATTATATATTATAAAA
>NZ_LKBH01000005.1:0-1118 GCF_001402935.1 Acidiplasma cupricumulans
AGATTTATATGTTAAGTGTTAATTTTTTATTTAATTTCCAGAATTAAAAATTTTTATATTCTAAAGTGAAATACAGCACCTAGGGGCCGTGGGGTAGCTTGGTATCCTACCAGCTTGGGGTGTTGGTGACTCCGATTCAAATTCGGACGGCCCCATTAATCTCTATTTTATATATTAATAAATCTTATGCCACAAGGGATATATAAATTCCTATTAAAAATAGAAATCCTATTATGGAGTTTGGATTAAAGAAAACCTTTCTTACATTTTCCGGTGTTGTTCCATGTATGGCAACATGTTCATATAATATTAAAATTATTATTGGTATCAGTGCCAGAATATAATATATTGAATGAACAATAAATGCTATATAAATAAAGAAAATTATTGTAAATATATGGAAAACCCATGAAATAATTAGGCCTTTTTTTACACCGTATTTCACGATGATTGTTTTTAAACCGTTTTTTTTATCATATACCTCATCAGGTATTGTATAAATAATATCAAAGCCCGCAATCCAGAATGTTGAACCTGCAACCATTAAATATATAATCGCAGGCGGGAAATTTGGATTCACAGCCAGGTATCCACCTATTATGCCCAGTCCTATGGTAAATCCCATAAATAAATGCCTCAGGCTTGTAACTCTCTTCATTAATGGATCTGCTATAAAAAATATTAAAACAATTGGTGAGAGCATAAATACAAGATTATTTAATAAATATGTTAAACCCTCAAAAATGAATACCAGCATTAAGGTAAATGCAATGGCCTGCCGCAGATTTATTTCCCCCGTCACAAGAGCCCAGTTCCTTTTTCTTGGATTGGTTATATCATATTTTAGGCCAAGTATCCTGTTTATTGACATTGCAGCTCCTCTTGCAGAGATGGCAACAAATAAAATAATAAAGAATTTGTACATTTCTATAATCCCATTTGAGGCTATAAGGGCACCTGCAAAAATGAAGGGTAAATCGAATACAGTATGTTCCATTTTAACATACTCAAATAATGTTTTTAATTTCGTTTTAATCTCATACAGATTATTTTTGGTTATAAAATCTTTTTTAGTTATTTAAAATTTTTTTAAAATGTTTAATTAGATCGGAAGAGCG
>NZ_LKBH01000006.1:0-14316 GCF_001402935.1 Acidiplasma cupricumulans
AGAAAATCTAATTAAATATTTTTCTGCACCACACATAGATGAAAGAGGTATATTAACAGTTATAACAGATAATATTCCAATAGATAATTTTAAAATTAAAAGAGTTTATTATATAAAAACATTAAATAAAAATGTTATTCGCGGTGGTCATGCCCATTATAAACAAACTCAGATTTTATATGATATTGAGGGTTTGTTAGAAATAGAATATCATACAAGTATAAATAATGGTTTTTTATTATTAAAAGAATATGAAGGAATAGTTATTAGCCCATTAGTATGGATTAATATTAAAAGCTTAACTAATGAATGCTTATATTTGGTTTTAGCTAATGGAGAATATAATGAAAGTGAATATATTAGGGATAAAAATAAATTTATGGAGTTGATTTCAAATGATAGTTAATTTTCAAAATTTCAAAAGGCTTTATGACGATTTAAAACCAGAGTTGGATAAAAGTTATTATGATACAATGGCTTCTGGATACTATATTCTTGGTAAAAAAGTACAAGAATTTGAAAAGGATTTTTCTAATTTTGTAGGGGCAAAATATTGCATTGGGGTAGCCTCAGGCTTGGATGCTCTAACCATAGCATTAAAATCACTAAATTTAGAGAGAGGAATAGAAGTAATAGTTCCTGCAAATACTTATATTGCTACATTTATTGCAATTATCAGAGCTGGTTATGTTCCTGTACCGGTAGATGCAGACATAAAGACACTACAGATAGATGCCAATTTGATACCAAATAAAATTACTGAGAAAACACGTGTAATTATGCCCGTACATTTATATTATCAGACTCCGGATATGGATATTATCAATGAGATAGCTCATGAAAATAATTTAAATGTTGTTACCGATGCTGCTCAGGGACATGGTGCAAAATACAAAGGAAAAATAGTTGGCTCACTTGCAGAAACTGAATGCTTCAGTTTTTATCCAACAAAAAATTTGGGTGCTATAGGTGATGCTGGTTGCATCGTTACAAGCAATGAGAATATAAGTTATTATTCAAAACTGTTGAGGAACTATGGAGAGAGGAATAATTATGTAAGTGATTTAATAGGATATAACTCTAGGCTGGATGAAATTCAGGCTGGCTTCTTGGACATAAAATTAAAATATCTTAATAAATGGAATGAAAGGCGCAGATATATTGCTAATAGATATTTAAATGAAATACATAATGATAAGATAACTTTGCCAGAAGTAGCTGAATACGCAACTCCAAATTGGTACCTATTCCCGATATTCTCTGAGCAAAGAGAGCATGTAAAATTGGGACTTCAAAAAAAAGGAATTGCTTCCATAATACATTACCCTGTGCCGCCATATTTACAACCTGCGTTGAAATATCTAGATTATAATGAGAAATCATTTCCTAACAGTTATAAAATTGCAAATACAGAGTTAAGCATTCCTATTGACCCATATCTAAGCGAAGATGAAATTACCTATGTTATCGACTCTATAAATAATATATAATGAATTATCAAAATAATTGAGTTGTAATTACTGGACCTTGATCTTAGATAATGATTGCTAAACAAAAATCTTTCTATTTCATGAGGCATTGAGCATAGACTTCCTATAATAGTTGTGTTTTCTTCTTCTATAGCTACCCTTAAGATTCTTTAAAAATCCCATATAATATTCCCTGAAACTGCTATCATTATTTCATTGATCTAAAAACTGTAAGGGTAAATAATAATACAACGTGAATGTGGCATTATATTATTAATTTCATTGAACTATATAATCAGTTTTAATTGAATTATGGCATGATTCAATATCACCATTCTCCTCATGTGCTTCTTTTCTATGTATCCACACTTTATATTCATTGTTTTCAAATAATTATTGAATTCCTTGGATATATACTGTGAATCGTTATCCATTTTTAATATAATATTATCCAGACATAACAACCTTAAATTTCCTTATTATTGAATCATCTATTGCATCCTTAGATTTGCTTGATATATTATAATAAATATAAAAACAATAATAAATTTTTCACTGCTAATTTTCAAATGCTTTTCCAAGATATTATAGGTACATAACTATTAGTTAGTCGTGGACTTATAATTATATAACCTCCCATAAAAGTAGAATGGTTCTTTCTCTTACCATTTGTGCCTTTATTAAATAGAGATAAGTCTTCCTTATTCTCCTGTTATTTCTATTTTTTTATTTTATATATCATTGTCAAATCCTTGATTATCAGATGCCATTTAAAAGCGATTATAAGCGATTTAAAGCATATAAAAATAATTTATGTAAAATTATAACATGCTTATTGAATAATGCCTTATTTGGTAAAATAATTAAATCTATGCTTATTTATCTTTGATTATTGCAATAAAATCGAGAAGTTAGATTAAAAAGAGGTCTTTTTTATACATTTTTTAACTATAATGAAAATATAACTTAGTTTTTAATGGGTCTGTCCGGATTTGAACCGGAGTTTCCAACTCCCGAAGCTGGAAGGATACCAGGCTACCCCACAAACCCTAATGGTTTATTGTAAAAGAATATAAAACATTTATTTATGTAAACATTTATCTTTTGATTAAAATTACTGTTTTAATGATAATTCACAATACACTTGGCCAGAGGGATGAGGTCTTTAAGGAGATTAATAAAAACAGGATTAATATCTTTGTCTGCGGCCCGACCGTTCAGGATGATTTCCATATAGGGCATGCCAGGACAAACATCTTCTTTGATGTAATTGTCAAATTTTTACGTGCCAGGGGATATTCCGTATTTTACCTTCAGAACATTACTGATATCGATGATAAGATTATAAGGAGGGCAAAAGATGAAAATAAAAGCCCGGAAGAAATAGCCGAGTACTATTACAATGAATATTTAAGGCTGATGAATATATTAAGGGTAAACAGCGTTACATACTATGCTAGGGCAACATTATACATAAAGGAGATAATAAGCCAGATACGCAGAATGATAAATAAGGGATATGCATATGAAACATCAGACGGTGTTTATTTTAATGTGCGCAAATTTAAGGATTATGGAAAATTATCAAATCAAAATCTAAATGAGATCATTGAGAATGCACGCGGGGTAATCAACGAGGATAAAAAACATCCCGAGGACTTTGCACTGTGGAAGAAGATGAAGCCCGGGGAACCATACTGGGAATCCCCTTGGGGTAAGGGCAGGCCGGGATGGCACATAGAGGATACAGCAATAACCGAAACATTTTTCGGTTATGAGTATGATATCCATGGCGGCGGGTCAGATTTAATATTCCCACACCATGAGGCCGAGATTGCCCAGATGAGGTCAATAAGCAACAGGAAGTACCTTGCAAGGTACTGGATACACACGGGCATGGTCAATGTAAACAAGGAAAAAATGTCAAAGTCATTGAAGAATTACATAAAAATTAAGGACATACTTAAGGATTATTCACCAGAGGTTTTAAGGTTTGCACTGATTAATTCGAATTACAACACATCAATTGAGTACTCACTTGAATTAATGAACCAGTCAAGGGAGAGCGTTGATAAAATCAATACAATATACAATAAATTAAAATTAATAAATTCAGATAACGGTTCATTTGACATAAACTACGATGCATACATTAATTCATTCAATAACATAATGGAGAATAATTTTGACACGAGAAGGCTTATAGCGGAGCTTCTTGAATTTGTGGGCGTTTTAAATAAAAATTATGAAAATATATCATATAATACGGCGCAGAAGGCACTAAAAATCCTGGATTATTTAAACAGTTTCCTTGACATATTATATGGTTCTAAAAAAATAAACACAGATATTATAGATTCATTGATATTGATCAGAAATGAATTGAGAAAAAATAAATTCTATGATTTATCTGATTTAATAAGAAAGAGCCTTCAGGACGCTGGAATATATATTGAGGACAACGGCGATAAGACAATATGGTATGCAAAAGATTAATAATGAAATAATGTATTTTTCATCATGGAACAGAATAATGTAATATTAATAGTCGATATGATCAATGATTTCGTCACCGGAAAATTCGGCAATAAAAACGCATTGAATGCTGCGAACCGTGCTGCTGATGTATTAAAATATAATAAAATGCCAGTTGTTTTCGCCCGCGACTTCCATATTAAGAATGACCCGGAATTCCGTGTCTGGGGAGAGCATGCATTAATGAACACACCAGCGTCTGAAATATATGAAAAATTAAAAAAATACCCTGATTTTATTATCAATAAAAGGCATTACGATGCATTCCATGACACGGACCTTGATTCATTATTAAGATTTTTAAATGCAAAAAAGCTTTATTTATTTGGTATCAGCACTGATATATGCGTTATGCACACCGCCTCAGGCGCATTCTACAGAAATTATGATGTAACAGTTGTATCAGATCTCTGTGCATCAATAGATGAAAATAACCATGAGGATGCCCTTAAAAAAATTAAAATAAACTATGGGTATAACTCAATAGATTCAGAGGAATTTAAAGGGGTTATTAAAAATGAGTAAATTCGTTATGGCCGGTGAGGATGAAATACTGAATGGCGATGTCACCGATGTGTACTTTGATTACACAAAGGAATATTTAAAAAAACTGGATAAAAACCCTGTGGTCACCATGGAGGTTACAGCCCCATCGGCAGGGTATGATTATATAAACTTCACGGGCCTCAATGATGTTATATCACTGCTGGAAAATAAGAACATAGATTTATATGCAATACCGGAGGGAACCGTGATAAGGAACAGGGACGATGCTGGTGTTCCCGTTCCATTTATAAGGATAACCGGGCATTACCTTGATTTTGCAGAATACGAAACCCCCATACTTGGGTTTATATGCCAGGCATCGGGCATATCATCATACTCATCATTAATTAAAAAGATGCTTGGTGATACGCCATTTATATCATTCGGAATACGCAGGATGCATCCGGCAATAGCGCCAATGATTGACAGATCTGCATACATCGGCGGCGCCTCCGGCGTATCTGGAGTTATAAGCGGAAAAATATTGGGGATCACACCATCCGGAACAATGCCACACGCACTGTCATTAATACTTGGCGATGACCTTGCGTGGAAAACCCAGCATGATAACTCCCGTTTCAGGGTTTTTTTAATAGACACATTCATGGATGAAAAATTCGCCGCCATAAAGGCTGCGGATGAATTTCCCGATATAGATTATATAAGGCTGGACACGCCATCGTCAAGGCGCGGCAATTTTATAAATATCATAAGGGAAATAAGGTGGGAGCTCGATTTAAGGAACCATAAAAATGTAAAAATCATGGTTTCAGGAGGAATATCACTTGATGATGTTATTCCATTAAAAAATGCCGGTGTATCAGCATTCGGCATAGGAACATCAATTGCATCGGCCAAAACCGTTGATTTTGGCATGGACATAGTTAACATCGAAGGAAATAATATAACAAAGCGCGGGAAATTCTCCGGCATAAAAAACGTTTTAAGGTGCGATGCCTGCGGAAGCACAAGGGTTGTAGACAATCAAATCAATGAGATGCCGTGCTCATGCGGGGGTACCATGAGGAATATACTCGTAAGGTACATATCATCGGGAAAAATTAATATAATGGAGGATATAAATAAAATAAGGGAAAGGTCTTTAAACCAGATAAATAAATTTATGAATTTATAATGAAAAATCTCCAAGGTTGTCAAGATTTTTCCTGTATTTTGTGTACATTATTATTACAATTGCAAATATGGCAATAACCCATAATAATGAACCGTAAACACCGTATATGTATGGCGCGCTTAAATCAAAGTAAACCGCGGCGACTATTGCAGCTATTAATGTTATGCTTGATATTCCGGGTATTATTATGTGCCTTACAATGTGTGTTTTCTGATTATTCTTCTTCAGGAAGAAATATAATGATGTGTTTGTTAAAATATGAACTATGTATGTAATTGGAGATTCAAGTATTAACAGGAATACCGATGCATATAGAAGCGCGTCTATTGGCCTTCCAGGATAAATGTATTCAAAGGCAAGGCCCGTGGATAAAACAATTGCAAGCGCCAGCACAGTAATGAATATCACGGCATATACCGGAACGCCCCTGGTGTTTGTCCTTGACAGCCTTTCAGGTATGACGTGCTCCCTTGATAAGGAGAATAAAACCCTTGTTGCATTTGTTCCGAGCGATACTGTTGCTGTGAAAAATGAATTTATTACAATTATTAATAATATAATAAACGGTATTGAGCTGAATGCGCCAAAATCATTTTTATAAATTGATAGAACAGGGTATGCCCCTATGCCCGATCCTGTTCCAAAATTAACCATGTTTGAGAATCCCCATGATATTACCTCTGAGTACGATGCAAGTATGATTGTTACACCCAGAACAAGTATGCTTAATATAATTGATAACGGCACATTCCTCTTAGGGTTTTTGGTCTCCTCTGCAATCGGTATTGAACCGCCAACGCCCACAAATGTTCCGATGGCATAAACCATCATCGCCGCAAGTATGATAAAATTGCCGCCCACGGGTATTGCCGTGAAGGGTGTGAATGTTACCGAGGATGCATGTGATAGTATTAAATATATTGATGTTCCGATGAAGAATAAAACCTCTATAAATATTGCATATGAAACATACCTTAATGATGGCTTAATCCCCTTGTATATTAAAACGCTGACAAACAAAATAAAAATAACACTTACCGGAATCCACAAAACATTGATGTATGGTATTGTTATGCCAAGGCTGGGCAGAATTGCGTAGGCAAAGCCCACAAAGCCCAGGATTCCAAATCCTGTAAAGCTCAGTATCTGGTAGCTTATATATGACAGTGCCGTTGTCAATCCAAATGACCTGCCAAGGCCATTTGCAACAAATGTGTAGTAACCGCCCGAGCTTGATAGATATTTTGAAAATTCATATGATGAATAGCTCATCATTGAGTAAACAATCAGTGCCATGAATAAAATCAATGGAATTGAGAATGAACCATCCGGGTATCCAGAAAATGTAAAGGTCAGCAATGCGGCGGTTCCCGCAACATAAAGAACAATTGTGCCACCGGGCGCGTTCAGGCCAATTGCCTGGGAAACAGCATGCCTCAGGGTTAGCTGATTAAATTTTAAATGCCTATAACCTTCCTTAACGTGAGAAATATTTTTTTCTTCTGTCACGTAATACTTAATATATGATTCGTATTTGAATTTTATCATTTAACAGTGAATATAAATCCTGAATTATTTGCATTATTTTATTTGTATTATAATTTTACATTATTAAGAAAAATGTATATTGTCCCGTAAATATTTCCTATATATACCCGGTAAAAATATAATAAAAGAATACACACCAAGAATGAAGTTAACTGATAAAAAAATAAAATACATAATAAGGGAAAAGAATAAAAGAAGATCATCAACAGAAATAGCCAAAGAAATGAAGATAAGTACAAGGTATGTAAATTATATTTACAAAAAATATAAGGAAAATGGAGAATATATTATAGATAATAAAAGGAAACCAAAAATAATAACAGATAATGAAATAGATATTGTTAAGAATATTAAAATTAAATACCCATTATCAGGTCCAGAAAGAATAAGGAAATACCTTAAGAAGATAAATATAATAATTTCTAAAAACACTATATATAAAATATTATTATCATTAAATATGGTTAATGAAGATAAAAACAAGAAAAAACAGAGAAAGTATGTAAAGTATGAGAGAGAATATTCTAATTCATTATGGCATATAGATTGGTCTGAATACAATAAAAAAGAGAAATTAATAATAATAGAGGATGATGCATCGAGATTCATTGTAGGTTTAGGTGTATATGAGGAGGAAACAATAGATAATACAATTGAAACATTAGAACATTCAATAGAATTATATGGCAGGCCTAATGGAATAATAACAGACCATGGCACTCAATTCTTCTCAAATGGAAGGAATGGAATAATAGGAGATAAGAATAAGTTTCAACAGTATCTGGATGATAATAATATAAAGCATATACTGGCAAGGGTAAATCATCCTGAAACCAATGGTAAATTAGAGAGATTAAATTATACAATTAAATCATTAAGGCCATATTTTAGTACATGGGAGGAAGTAGTGTACCATTATAATTATGAGAGAATGCATGATTCATTGTCGGATGGCGATAATATTGTTACACCTGCAATGGCATATAAAAATAAGATGGTGGTAAAATGAAAGTATATAAGTTTATAAAGTATATAAAGGAAATAATAACAGGACAGAACATTATTAAGAAAAATGGCATAAAATAAAATCCCATGCAAAGTTTAAAACACATTATATTATTACAAATTTATGGCAGTAAATAATATTAACGACATATCATTCAATGATAGAAGGAAATTTGCTGTAAAACTCATTGATGATATGCTTCAGACATTAACACCAGAGAATGCAATAAATAATGTTTTTAATGTTAACATAAACATGTATAAAAATGTATATTTAATAGGATTCGGCAAGGCATCGTTCAGGATGTATTCCGGGATAAGGCCAAAAATTATTAACAAACTAAGATACGCCGGAATAATAGTACCCGAGGATGAGGTCATTGGCCATAATTTCACCGAGCTCAGAATTTACAGGGGCACACACCCATATGTTAGCAGTGCCTCTGTAAATTCATCAATTGAACTCTTAAGGCCATTAAAAAATTTAAATGAGGATGACTTGGTCATAGTTTTAATCTCTGGCGGCGGTTCATCGTTATTTGAAATACCCGAGGATAATGTCAGCGTTGATGATATAATGGAGATATCAAAAGAGATCATGAACTCCGGTGGTAATATATATGACCTGAACATAATCAGGCTCGGACTTTCATCTGTAAAGGGCGGCAAGCTTGCCTCATATCTGTATCCGGCACATGTTAAATCCTATATTATATCTGATGTTTTTTACGATGACCTGGGCATTATTGCATCAGGCCCGCTTGTCAGGGAGGATTATTCAGATGATGTGCAAAAAATTTCTGAAAAATACGTTAAAAATCCAGGGCTGAGGGATTTTATTAATAAAAATTACAGGAAGAATAGCCTTGATATGAAATATTATGAAAGGATTGAGAACATTATTATATTAAAAAATAAGGATTTTGTTGATTATTTATATAAAAATCTGGACTCAAATTCTGTCTCACTGGGAAGCAACATAAACGGCGATGTCAATGACGTTTCTAATTATTTAATAAATATATTAAGAAACATTTATTCAGTAAAAAGATCAGGCTTCTGGTTTGTATGCGGCGGAGAGACCACGGTGAATGTAAGGGGTAACGGCATCGGGGGAAGAAACGAGGAATTATGCATGAAAATGCATAAGTTATACAATAACGATGAGCAGTTCCTGTTTTTGAGCATTGGCACGGATGGCATTGATGGCCTGAGCCCTGCTGCGGGTGGAATTGTAGATAATTTTACAAAAATAGAAAACATTGATGATTACCTTAAAAACAATGACAGCTACAACGCACTTAAACCAGGGAATATTATTATGACCGGCAGGACCGGAAATAATGTTTCTGATATTATTCTTGGTTATTATAATAAATTTAACAATTTTTAAATATTACTTATAATTTTAGATTTGATTGTTATGGAGGAACTTTTGTGCAACATCGAATTTGAAAAGAATGAGGATGGATACACAGCCAGGCTCAGGACCGATATGGGTGGTTTAAGGGAATATAACGGATTAACCATGGAGGACGTCATAAATCAGGTAATAATGGAGCTCCAGGAGGAATTTTCGTAAATATTGATTTAATTTTTTGAATTAAATTTATCATTTATGGTGGGCATCAAAAAAATATTTTAGGAATCCCATGATAACCACCTGATATACTTGAATTCAAATCAATGGAATATTGTATATAATATATTCGACCATGACGTTAAATACTATGTCAATAAAATAAAATCTATAAAAAATATTAATAAAAAACCCGAAATGGCAAGAATCCATTTCAGGCATAATTATAAGGGTGTAAAAAAAATACCGGTAATACACGATGATCACAACAGCGTTGATTATATATCCAGCGCGCTTGTAACATCACGTGGATTAAACGGAATAAGCATGCATAGAATAGAGATCAGGCATAATATGGCATACATATTCATTGCCGACAAAAAATTATCAAATTTTTTATACTCATCAGGGAATAATTATATAGATGTAAATATATTCAATACATTTTCAATAAAATACATACTTGCAGCGGCACTTCACATTGATGATAAATTAAACTTTGTTTTAAATTATGATGATGACAATCGTTTTATTGATTTCCTTGTTCCAAAAAATATAAATTTTTTAATAAAAGCAAGGATATATAAGGAAACAAAAATTTTTACGGAGGATATATCATTTGGCGATGAGCCGGTGGCAACCCAGATGAAATATAATAAAATAAAGATTTTTAATATAAAATATAACTCAAGGAGGTGCCTTGGCATTGTGCAGGGCGGTGATATCCATAAATTTTTGTTTGATATATCAGGGCTTTATAATAATTACCGGTATAAATTATGATTATTTTTTAAGGTAAATGTATATTATATCACCATTATCCTTATATTTATACATTTTAAGCCCTGCATTTTCTGCCAGGGTTTTTATTGCCGCCTCGCCCATGGGGAATTTTTCCCTCAATGCCTTTATCTGTATCTCCTCGCCATCATCAAGGTCAAAATAAAGGCCCTTAAAATAGGCTTTTAAATAATTTTCGGGATCACCGCCGCATACAACTCCGGTCTGATCATCGGTTCTCATATATGTATATTTCATCATGGCACTTATTGTTTTTCAAAGTTTAAAAATAAACTATCTGTGAAGATAATAACCGGTGCATCCTGATTTATTTATGTAACCGTAGCGCTCCATCTGTGCAACGCCATTCAATGATTCTGCAAGAGGTTCAAGCTTTCCAGAATCAACAGTGCCATCCGGCCTGTAAACCTTAAAATCAATGGAATTTACCGGGCACCAGTGTATTACCCTTAATTTCCTGCGGCCATCGTCCTGAACATATGAAATTTTACCTCCCACCTTTTTTGCCATGCACAGGTCCTTTAATCTTATGTATTCTCCCTCATCAATGCTGTTTAAATCATTTTCATCGATGTAAATATCAGAATTAACCTGAAAATCATACTCCCTGAAGCCAAGATCGGGCCTCTCAGGGTGATATGGAACATGGCTTTTAAGATCAATATTATTTTCAAGATTGATTTTAACAGGATTATTCACAAAGAAGAACCTCATTGATTTATAATCTATAATCTCGCGGTCTATGGAATCAAAGATCTCCCATGAGAAAACGGCATTGCTCTCCCTCATGCCGGACATTATCCAGTACCTTCTGAATGTCTCCGGGCTGTATCCCCTCTTTCTTAAAGCCATTAATGTTCCAAGGCGTACATCATCCCAGCCTGTGTACCTTCCTGTCCTTATTCCCTCCTTTATTGTGCTTGTCTTTAATACGGAATCAGGTATTTTGATAAACCCGTAATGGTAGTATTCTGGCTCCTTCCAGTTATTTGCCCTGAATACATACCTCTGCTTTTCAGTATTTACCAGATGGTCTATTCCCCTTATTACATGTGTTAACCCAAGGAGGTGGTCATCTATTGATACTGAAAAATTCATGGTCGGGTATAAAACGTATCTATCACCGGTTAATGGATGCGGTGTTTTGTTTATTCTGAATGCAATCCAGTCCCTTATGGATTCATTAGGATGGTTCAGATCGGTCTTCATCACAACAGCGGCCTGGCCCTCATCATAATAGTTATTTAAAAGCCTGTCAAATTTCTCCTCATTTTCCTCTGGTGATGCATTTCTTTCTGGAACAGCCAGTGATTTCATCTTCATGTCATGGAAATATTTTTGATCCCTTTCTATGACATACAGATGCCCGGATTTTATCATATCCCTGGCATACCTGTAATATATCTCCATCCTTGATGATTGTATCACACTTTTTGTAACATTCACGCCAAGCCACTTCAAATCCTCCGGTATTAACTGGTATGCATCTGGGTCAATGTTGTCCGGATTCGTATCCTCTATTCTTAATATTAACTCACCACCGTACCGTTTTACATACTCATCATTGAGTATTGCCATCCTTGAATGCCCAATATGCAGGGGACCTGATGGCGATGGGGCCATACGCATTACAACCCTTCCGTGGACATTCCTCAATTCGGGCAGTTCGTGTTTTTCCTCCCTTTTTTCCTTAATCAGGAATTCAGGGTATTCATTTGCAACAATCTCATCGATTTTTTCCCTTCCCAGTGAATTAATCTCATCAACCATTTTTTTAACATCAGGTATTAAATTCTTTATGTTCTTTTTAATCTCAGGATTCTCTGATATTAGCTTGCTCACAACGGATGAAACATCAGCCCTGCCATCATGAAGATACGCATTTTTAATTGCCTGCCTTCTAATTTCCTGATCCATAATAGCCATTCACCTCTGATTCTATAATTTCCATTAATGGTTTGATCCCATCGGGTATTTTAGTGCTTACAGCTATATCCTCAACCCTCTGACTTATATCTATTTTTGTCTGTATCCTGTATATTTTATTGCTAAATGAATTTTTTATTTCGCTGTACAATTCTTCCTGTTCATCCACAGTATATTTTGTTGTTCCTGAATAGTCCATGAGGAATAATATAATTCCATCTATCTTTGAGAGTGCTATAATGGATTTCTTTTCAATATCATTCCTTTTGTCCATGGTGCGGTCAAGTATTCCAGGGGTGTCTATGAACTGCGCCCTCCTGTTATTAAAATGCCTGTAGGCTATCAGGATATCCCTTGTTGTAAATGGATACTCTGCTATTTCTGGATTATTGCCTGTTATCTCATGCAATAAGGAACTCTTTCCTGTATTTGGCATTCCTGCAAGAATGAATGTTGGTATGTTCATGATAATGCCGGGCAGCCTTTTTAAGTAATTGCGGCATTCACCCAAAAATAAAAGGTCATTTCCTATATTATTAACAAGTGATGAGTACCTCCCGTAATAGCTCTTCATTATGGAATTTATATCATCAATTGTCCTTGCATATTTTAATTTTTTTATATAAAATGTGCTTAAATCCTTGATTTTTTCTGATGTCCACTGCACCTTGCCAAGGCTTAACTTATATTTATTAACATCAAACATGAGGTCTATCAGGCTGTAATAAAACGGATGAACAGCCTCAATCGTTGGAAATTTTTTTATTAATTTATCAAAATGGCCTGTTGATATGCTCTCTATTGTTGATATTCTGTCAATTACCTCCTTTCGAACCTTATCCTCCTTTTTCGGAAAGTAGGGCTCAACTATATTCGATGCCTTTTTGAATGATTTGTCAATAATCTCCTGCGATCTTAACACTGTTGGTATATATTCAAACACATTGCATTATGTCATTGACCTTAATATCCTTTTCATTTTTTATTGCATTGCATTTTATAAAAGATTTCTTAAATTAATTTTAAATATTTTTATACGATTAAACGCCATGAATATTGATGACGCATTCCTGTATGACCTGAAATACGGGGATCTAAGTGCAAAATTTATTGATAATGTTTTTCTGTGTCACCGAGGACACATACATGAATGAGGATATTCACGCGATTATAGAAAGGCTGGTTAATTCAGGATATTTACTCTATTCCGGAAAAAGGTTTGGTGTCAAATGCAAATACTGTGGCTATGATAAATTCTATGCAATTCCGTATAATAAGGAAACAAATACTCCGGTTGAGAATAGTATAGACAAAATTGATATGGGCATTATTGGATATTCATATGTCTGTGGTGCCTGCGGAAAGCTTAACCAGCCAGGTGATTCATGGTCAGATTATGATTCATACTCATTATCTGATAAAAATAATGCTGTTGTCGAGGCTACATATTCATTTAAAAAAATTCTTGATGAGAGCAATCTTGTGCATGAAATGAAAAAAGTATTGAAGTCAGCTTATCACCAGCATATTTTCAATATTTCGATTCAGAAAGATTTTGAATATCTTGTTGATATCTATGAAAATGCAAATTTAAAGGATACAATTGAAATGACGAATCCAATCAAAAGGGAGCATCCCTCAAAGAAAATTGCAATTTTTAATATTACAAATCAATATACCAGAAAGAAAGCCACTGAGTTTATTATGAATTTCTGGAATTTAAATACAAATATTCAACAAATAATATTTTTTGAAACATTTTTAGAACTAAA
>NZ_LKBH01000007.1:0-969 GCF_001402935.1 Acidiplasma cupricumulans
TATAATGTGTTTCATAATTTTTATTTTAAATATTAAATAAAAATATTCATTCAACTCTAATAAAAATTTAAATAAAGTTTATCCATATTTAATTATGGAAACAATAAAAATTGGAGCACTGGCAGATTCCGGAGACCTTTATCCATTTATCCCAATGATACTTGGTAAGGTCAGGCCGGCAGATTTTGATATAGAGTTTGAGTTTATACCAACTGTTCAGGAGGTAAATGATAAGGTTGTTAAAAGGGAGGTTGATATATCTGTGCCCTCAGCCGCACTTTATCCATATATACAGAATAATTATTACATACTTTCAAGTGCAGTTGCCTCGGCAGTTGATGGTATTACAGGCATGCCCGTACTCTCAGTGGATGACATCACCATGGATGACCTTCCAAACTCAAAGATTATTGTTCACGGGTTAAACACCACCGCCTTTAATTTGTATAAATTGCTTATAGGCAAATACAAAAAACTGGTTGTTGTTCACAGGGTTCTTGATGAGATTAATGCCATGGTTAATGAGGACGGTGTTATGGTTGCTGTCCATGAGTTAAAGGCAATGTATGATCTAAAAAAGATGGGAATAACCCCGAAAAGAATTGTTAGCATGTGGGATATGTGGAAGAATTTATCAGGGAACAAACCGATGCCAATGGGAATGGTTGTTATTAATTCTGATCTGGGCGAGGAAACAGCATTGAAATTCAAAGAATTTTATAATAAAAGCAAGAAATATGCGGAGGAACACATGGATGAAATTTTGCCTGAGGATATAAGACTTATGAGGGAAATCCAGAATGCCAATATAGAGGAGGATGTTATTAAGGGTACAATAGGGGCTGATGTCAAAGAATATAATGTTAATTTGAACGATGTAAAATCTGGATTAGAATTCTTCTATGGAATAATGCAGCAAAAAAATCTTTTACCTGGGGTTAATGAGCTTAGGTTAATATAAATTTTAAA
>NZ_LKBH01000008.1:0-930 GCF_001402935.1 Acidiplasma cupricumulans
TGTGCTCTTCCGATCTTAAAGATAATAATATAACATCATATAAATACAATTATATAAAGACAAACAATACAAATTATTTTATTACAGTATTACAATAATTCCAATATAAGATATACAATAGCATTTACAGATACATTTAAAAATTATAAGGTAGAAATAGGCAATATAATATACAATAACAACAATGAAAATATTTCATATTTATATGCCAATATTGTGCCAATAAATTCATCAAAAATATTATTGGGAAATGAATTTACATTAGATTATAAATCAACATATAATAATGAAATGAAAAACTTAATAAACAGTATAGAATTAATTTCATTTACTTATATGAATTCCAATAACAATACATTAAATAAATTCGGAATAGAATATTCATATATTGCATTGGCAATGAATAATATGTTAAAATCAACAAATAATAATATAAAAAATATGGAAATAAACAAAACAGTTGGAATAGCAATAGACTGGGGTTGGATGTGCGATTTAAGTATATTGCTAGAGGTCATTGCGGCTATAGATTTAATTGGTTCAGCAACAGCGTTAGTTGTAGCTACAGGTGGATTGGCTTGGCCCGTATTCTTTGTAGTTGTTGCTGTTATTGGTGTAATGGGTGGTTGGATAAGTATGGGATATACTTGCGATTGGCCTCTTGGGGACCCGTGGTTTCCTTCATGGCTTTAATTTTGGTGATAAATAATGAATAAAAATAAAATATACAAATATAGTCTATTCGTAGTAATAATTTTTATGTTTATTGAAGCAGTGTTGGGTATTACAATATCAATTTATGGCATAATGAAAAATCAGATGGTATTTAAATATCTGTTAGTTTTATTCACGTTTATTTTGATTTTTGTAATATTTGCCACTCTACATTTCTACAAAAAACTTAATAAATAATATCGAATAAAACTAACA
>NZ_LKBH01000009.1:0-878 GCF_001402935.1 Acidiplasma cupricumulans
CCGATCTGGTCTAAAAATATTTTGATGCCATTAATAATTTTTATTTAATATTGGATTCACATAAATCGACTATTTTAATTAAAGTTACCAATTTTGAAATAAATAAGTCTTTTAGATGAAAAATAATATATGTGTTTTGCATTATTTTAGTTATGGCAGATGAAGATAGTATGGCACGGCTTGAATCTGAGGCCGCATTGATCTATTCATCACTATTTTTAGTTGTGCTTATCCTGATGCTTTATGGCATATTTGTGGGTACACTATTTAAAACCATATTTATGTCTTCCATGGGACATGTATTTATAATTATAATGCTGATTATGACGTTAATAACTGCACTTGAAATAATACATATTTATAGAATATATAAATGCATAAGATGTTATGATATACAACGGGCCAAAAAATTGAATTCAACAATTTTCGCCATTACCGGGATGATATTTTCAGGTTTAATTACCGGTATTATATTGATGCTGCTTAATGATTCACTGAAGTTAAATAATTAAAATTTATGTGTTATAAGTCTATCTTTATTTTCCCATCCTCTATTTTAACGTTATAAGATTTAAGGTCAGAGGCTTCCTTTCTTGTCATGGCTCTTACAAACCCGCCGACATTTTTTACAACCTTACCGGTTTTTAGATCAAACTGTGCATGATGCTTTGGGCATATGACAATGCCATTTTCTTTTTTACCTTTAGAAAGGTCACCGCCCATGTGCGTGCATATTGAATCTATTGAATAAATATTTCCATCCACATTTGATATTAACATTTTCTTTCCATTTACCTCAAATGCCTTTGATTCCCCAGCCTTCAATTCACTTTCATCTGCAACTTCAGTCCATGCCATTTTAATCATAAGTATAAATA
>NZ_LKBH01000010.1:0-13951 GCF_001402935.1 Acidiplasma cupricumulans
TATAGAGAGATTTTTATAAAACAGCCATATTTTAGATCATGGAAAAAAGCATAAGCACAAATAGAATTGTTGTGCTATCATCATTTGGCATGTATCTTGATGGTTATCAGCTAACAGTTATTGCATTTGCAATACTTTTAATTAATGAATATATACACCTAAATTCATTTGAATATGGCCTCATTATTGCATCAGTTATTATCGGTGCCATAATAGGAACTGTTATAATAGGCTATACTAGCGACATACTTGGGCGCAGGCGGATATATCTATCCACATTAATATTTTTTATATTATTTGATATTATATCTGTATTTTCATTCAATTTTCTGGAGCTATTTTTCTCAAGATTATTTCTCGGAATAGTTCTTGGTGCAGAGTATCCTGTGGCAAATTCCTACATAGCAGAGGTTAGTCCTGTGGAAAGCCGGGGATTTTATATGGCCCTCGCCACTGTTTTTTTCAGTATTGGTTCAATAAGCAGTGCCATAGCAGCAATTTTTCTATTTCCCTGTGGAAATTACGGGTGGAGATTAATGCTTGGGATTTCCATAATTCCTGCAGCTACAATTGAATTTATGAGATTTTCATTACCCGAATCACAAATGTGGGAGAAAAAAATTGTAAAAACCAGATTTTTTGATATGTTTTCAAAATTATATGCAAGGAACATCATAATAGCAGCCATTATATGGTTTTTATATGATATCGTGGCATACGGATTATCCCTAACGCTGCCGACAATACTAAAACTTGGCAATTTTTTAAATAATGTTGATAATGCATTATTAACAACATTCTTTCTCATTATAGGCATAGCATCAGGGATATACGTTATGAAAAGAGTGGACAAATATGGCCGGAAATCAATTCAAATAACCGGATTTGCACTTATGTCTGCTTTATTTCTTTTACTCCCGTATTTTTATTTTTTAGAAGGCATTATAATTTTATTTTCCCTGCTGGAATTATTTAATGCCTTTGGTGGTGCAACCGTCGGAATAATTCCTGCAGAGGTCACTGTAACGCAATTTAGGGGGTCATCATATGGTTTTTCCTCAATGATGGGAAAAATCGGTGCTGTAACCGGTGTTATATTAATGTCCTTATTAATACATGGAAACAATTATTTTAATGCCTATATTTTTCTTTCATTAATTATGGTTGCTGCAATTATCTTGACTCTAATGCTTCCGGAAACCAAGAATATAAAATTAAAATAATTTTACAGATATAATTTATAATAAATCAACATATTACATTTTATGATTGATCCTGATTTTAAATCAATAATTGAGGATTCCAAAGGAAATCCAGATATTTCGAGGCTCGATTATAAGGAGGCCCGGGAGTTGATGAATGATGCCATGCTTGCCGTATCAGGTAATAAAATAGACATACCTGATGTTAGAGATTTTTCAATTAAGCTGGATGGCAGAATATTAAGGGCACGGCTCTATAACAGCAAAAAACTTAACGATGGCATTGTTTATTTTCATGGAGGCGGATTTATATCAGGAAGCATTGATACACATGATAATCTGTGCCGGCTAATTAGCATGGAATCGGGCTTAAAGGTGATATCTGTGGATTACAGACTTGCACCTGAAAGCAGGTTTCCTGCAGCAGTAAAAGATGCATTGGATTCCTTTGGATATATATACAATAAAAGAGACGAATTTGGCATCAGTGGGGGGCTTGGTACTGCCGGGGACAGCTCAGGTGCCAATATCGCAGCCGCTCTGTGCCTATTTTCAAGGGATAATAAATTAAAGACACCTGATGTACAGGTTCTTTTTTATCCATCACTTGCACCTGACAATTTTTCCAAATCATTTATGGATTTTTATAATGGATACAATTTAACCGGAAGTGCAATAGAGTACTTTGGTTCAGCATATATGCATGATAAAACAGATGTTCTTAATCCCTATTTTTCGCCTGTTCTGGAAGAAAATTTTCAAAATATTCCACCGGCAATCATTATAAGTGGCGAAAATGACCCGCTTAGGGATCCAGCAGAGGCCTATTATAAAAAACTCCGGAATAACGGTATAAGGGCAATTGGCATTAGGGCGCTTGGCATGATACATGGTTTTGCCACTGACTTTAATATTTCCGAAACGGCCAAAAATCTGGTTATTATGGTATCCAAAATGATTCCTGAATTTATGAAACAGTAAGGGAATAAATAGCTTTTTATATTTAATTAAAATTTTTATCTTAATGAATATCTCCTCATTTTACAGGGTTCAGCTTAATAAAAATTTTAAATTTCAGGACCTTGAGAAAATAATATATTATCTTAATGACCTTGGAATCTCATCACTCTATTTATCCCCAATTTTAAAAAGTACAACCGGAAGCATGCATGGTTATGATGTTACAGATTATTCTGAGATAAATCCAGAAATAGGCGGGGAGGATGGATTATTAAGACTGCATAAAATGCTTGAAAAAACAAACATGAACATCATGATAGATTTTGTTCCAAATCATATGGGCCTGAATCATGAAAATGTATACCTTCAGGATGTATTTAAATTTGGAAAAAAATCAAAATATTATAATTTTTTTGATTTAATTAATACTCCTGATTTTCCATTTGAATCAATAATTATGCCGGTGCTTGGTAATAATTATATTGACTCATTAAATGACATAAAAATAGACGCGGATAAAAAGATTGCACTGATAAATAATCAAAAATTTAGCCTTTTGAATAATCTAAATTATTCCAATACCGACACTGATAATATTTTTAGCAAGGATAAAATTTTATGCGAACAGTACTTCAGGCCAATGTACTGGGTTAACTGCATATCAGGTACAAATTACAGAAGATTTTTTTCAGTAAACTCACTCATAGCAGTTCATTGTGAAAGGCGCATGTATTTTAAGGATATGCATAAAAAGATTATTGAATTATATAAAAATAAAATTATTGCGGCCATAAGGCTCGATCATATTGACGGGCTTTTTGATCCATTTTCATATCTTAAAAATCTAAAAAAACGCATGAAAATACCGGTATATGTTGAGAAAATTCTTACCGGGGACGAAAAATTAAGCCCCAAATTCGGGGTTGACGGAACCACAGGCTATGACTTTCTTTATTACACCACATATGTTTTTATTGATCAAACAAATGCTGGTAAATTAAGGGAGATTTATGAGGATTTTACCGGGAATAGAAATAATTTATCTGAAATGCTGTACCTAAGGAAAAAATTTTACATTGAAAATTATTATAGATCCGAGCTTGATTATTTATCCGGTATATTTTATAATAATTTTATAAAACATATTTACGGGCATGAGGCAACACTGGCTGGCACAAGGGAAATGCTGCTGGAAATAATGGCAAATTTTCCATTATACCGTATTTACATTTCAAAGAATTGCAATTTAACATGGTTTTCTGACTACATTAGGGGTTTAAATATAAAAAATAATGAATTGGGCATAATGCTTAACATGCTGGAAAAACCAGATATCAATGATTATTACTGCCTCAAAAGGTTACAGCAGTTTCTCCCGGCGGTAATGGCAAAATCCATGGAGGACAATATTTTTTTCCGGTATAATCTTAACATTGGTAAAAATGAGGTTGGTTGCAATTTATTCAGGGACTTTATCACAATAGATGAATTCCATGATTATAATAAATATAAGGCATTAAATTATATGAACTCAATTAATACGTTATCAACACATGATACAAAGCTGGGGGATGATATAAGGTCAAGGATAATAACAATTTATAACGATCCAGATTTATGGGGAAGTTTAATTAAAAATCTTCATGAAATCTCAGATAATTTTAAATATAAACACAATGGTATTGAAATTCCAGATAAAAATGAGGAATATTATTTTTATCAAATACTTCTGGCGGAATCACCAGAATACTGGGACGGCACATTTATTGAAAGGGTCACCGGTCAAATGATCAAGGCCGTAAGGGAGGCAGAGATTCATACATCGTGGAATTTTCCGGATCATGACTATGAAGGTCATTTAAAAATATTTATAGAGAGGGCAATAAAATCGGATACCTTTAAAAGTATATATATGCCCTTTTATAGGTCATTAGAATATTATGGCAATTTATATTCAATCATGCAGAATATATTAAAAATCATGTCTCCCGGAATTCCAGATATATATCAGGGATCAGAATATTTAAACAATAATTTTACTGATCCTGATAATAGAAGGAGTGTAAATTTCGGCAATCTTATGAAAATACTTAACAAAATTAAAAAAATTGATAATATATATGAATGTAATATAAATAAAATGATAATATCAGGGGAATTAAAAATGTATGTAAACCATCAATTATTAAATTTCAGGAAAGAACATAACAATATTTTTTCAGGTGATTATATTCCATTAAAATGTACAGGTATGTTATCGGATAATGTAATAGCATTTGAAAGGTCATATGGAAGAAATAAAATAATTGTAATTGTCAGCAATAAAATTGCCACGAATCTTAATGGCATAATTGAACCGGTTCGTGAATTCTGGGGTGATGCACAGATTGTATTACCCAGAAAGTATGATCTTAAGGATATTCTCACAGGAAGGAAATATAAATCCATTCAGATATTAAAACTTTCAGAGATTTTTGATATTTTTCCATTCTCAGTATTATTTAATGGTGATTAAATGGATGAATTATACCATGGAATTAAGAAATATGATGATAATTTTATTCTAAACGTATGGGCACCAAAAATCAAAAATATGCAGCTACATTTATTGGATAAAAATAAAAAAATAATAATGCATGATGCACCATATGGTTTTAAAAGTGCTGTTTTTCCTGGGCATTTTGGTGAAAAATATAAAATAATTGCAGATGGCGTGGAAATTCCAGACCCCGCATCAAGATTTCAACCGGAAGGGATTAATGGCCCAAGCCAGATAATTAATCCCGATTATAATTTCATTCATAATAAATGGAGAGTTTACGACATGAATGATACAATAATAGAGGAGATACATATAGGAACATTTACAAAATACGGTACATACAGAGGCGCAGAGGAAAAACTTGAACATTTTGAAGATATGGGAATAAATACCCTGGAAATTATGCCCCTGTCACAGTTTTACGGTACAAGAAACTGGGGATACGATGGTGTTTTCCCCTATGCCCCTGCATTCTCCTATGGAACTCCAGATGAATTAAAGCATTTTATAGACCGGGCACATGAATATAACATCAATGTTATACTGGACGTTGTTTATAATCATGCCGGGCCGCTGGGCAATATTTTACCATTACTCGGCCCATACTTTTCTGATCAGCATAAAAATCCATGGGGCCCTACCTTCAATTTTGATGGCCCATTTTCAGACCCTGTAAGGTCCTTTATTCTACAGAATGTTATTTACTGGATAAACGAATACAAATTTGATGGCCTCAGGCTTGATGCAATTCATTCAATTTATGATTCTTCACCGGTTAATATTATTAAGGAAATATCATTGATAGCCAAGCAATTCGGTGAAAAACATAACAGAAAAATTAAGATTGTGGCTGAAACAGATAAAAACGATTCCTCACTGGTTAAATCTGTAAAAAACTGTGGATATGGTCTGGATGCACACTGGAATGACGATTTCCACCATTCAATATTTACATATCTATCTGGAGAGAATGCCGGGTATTACTCAGATTATGGAGGCCCTGAACATATAATCAGGTGCCTTAAATATGGTTACGATTATAATGGCGTTTATTCAAACTATCTGCACAAGGTACGTGGTACGGTGTTCAAAAATATGCCAAAAAACAGGCTAATTGTTTGTGATTCCAACCATGATCAAATTGGAAACCGTGCCTTTGGGGAAAGGCCGCTGAAAATTCTTGGGGATAAAAAATTTAAATTTTTTGCAGGCATGATAATTTTATCACCATTCACACCAATGCTGTTTCAGGGAGAGGAATACGGTGAGGTTAGCCCATTTTTATTCTTTGTTGACCCACCAGATAAAAAATTTGCCGAATCCGTTTTTAATGGAAGAAAATCAGAGTTCTCAGACTTTTCATGGTCACAGGATGTTCCCAATCCAGCGGATATTCAAACGTTCATAAATTCAAAATTAACATGGAATGAATCAGACATGTATGTTAATTATTATAAAACTTTAATTTCATTAAGAAAAAAATACGTTTCTGAGAAATATAAATTATATATGCCTGAAAAAAACGTTATAAAAATAGGTTACGAGAATGCATCTGTTTATTTCTCTCTATCAGAAAAAGATGTAAAAATAAATGGTCATGGCATAATTTATACAACATCTAAAAATAATATTATTAACAAATTTGATATATTAATAAAATTAAATTAGGGTTCTTCAAGTATGTACGCTGATTGTGGTTCAATATTCAAAACTGTGTCTGATATACCAATTGGAAAATTTTCATGTTCTGGAAGTGAATCTATAATTATCTGTGCCTTCTTCCATCTTTTTGGAATTGAAAAATTTATCTTATCCTCAGTTGGATTAAATATCAGCATTAGGTTATCATAGGATACCGGCTCACTGAAAACCCTCTCCATTCCTATTGCGGTGAGTATAACGCCTATTGCTTTATTATTCCCTGACGTCCAGTCCTCCTCGGACATCTCGGTACCATCAGGCTTTACCCATATAACATCCTTAATATCTGTTCCCGGTATTATTTCGCCCTTAAAGAAGTTCCTGCGCCTTAATACCGCATATTTTTTTCTTATATTTACCATATTTTTAACGAAATTTAAGAGTTTTAACCTTTCATCATCGAGATTCCAGTCATACCATGAAATTTCATTATCCTGACAGTAAGCATTATTATTGCCATTTTGAGTTCTCATTATTTCATCGCCACCAAGAATCATTGGTGAACCCTGAGATGTTAATAATGTAATAAAAAAGCTTCTTATTCTTTTGTTTCTAAGATATTTTATTTTATTATCATCTGTTTTGCCCTCTATTCCAAAATTTTCACTTATATTGTCATCAGTGCCGTCCTTATTATCATTTAGATTATTCTCATTATGCTTGTTTGTGTAAGAAACAAGGTCATACATTGTGAAACCGTCATGTGATGTTACATAGTTTATGCTTGAATGTGGCCTCCTGCCACTCGTCTGGTAAAGATCAGGCGAACCCGATATCCTTGTTGCAAACTCGCTTATATTTACACCACGATCCTTCCAGTAGTGCCTTATGGCGTCACGGTATTTTCCATTCCATTCGGCCCACATGGGTGGAAACTCTCCAACCTGATATCCACCGGGCCCCACATCCCAAGGTTCTGCTATTAATTTTACCCTTGATATTACAGGGTCCTGATAAATTATATCAAAGAATGCGGAAAGGCTGTTAACATCATAGAGCTGCCTTGCCAGGGCTGATGCAAGATCAAATCTAAAGCCATCAACATGCATTTCAGTTATCCAGTAGCGAAGGCTGTCCATTATTAACCTGAGGACCTGTGGATGACCGGCATCAAGGCTGTTACCGGTACCGGTTACATCATAATAGTATCTGGGATTGTCAGCCTGAAGCTTATAATAAACAAGATTATCGATGCCCTTAAATGACAGGGTAGGTCCAAGTTCATTTCCCTCTGCTGTATGGTTATAAACCACATCCATTATAACCTCTATATTATTTTCATGAAGATTTTTTACCATGTTTTTAAATTCATTAATCTGGTCCCCAGGTTTTTTCGTTGACGAAAATCTGATGTCTGGTGCAAAATAGCCTATTGTATCATATCCCCAGTAATTTGTCAACTTTTTATCATAAAGATATTCCGCTGTTACCTCCTGCTGGGCAGGCATAATTTCAACAGCAGTTATGCCCAGATCCTTTAGGTAATCAATCATTTTCTGCGATCCCAGTCCACTATAGGTGCCCCTTATATTTTCACCAATATCTGCCCTGAGCTTTGTAAAACCCTTAATATGGGTTTCATAAATCAATGTATTATTCCATGGAATATCTGGATTTTCCACACCCTTCCAGTCAAAGTTATCCTTATAAACAACTGATTTTGGCACAAACTGAGAATCGTTTTCAGTGCTGAATGATAGATCCTTCTGATCGCTATCTGTATCATAGCCGTAAACAGATTTATTCCATGTAACATCTGATGTTATTGCCCTTGCGTACGGGTCTATTAAAAGTTTGTTTTTATTAAAACGAAGACCCAGCTCCGGCTTATACGGTCCATCAATCCGGTAATTATAAAGCGTTCCAGGTTTAATACCTGATACAAAAACATGCCATATATATCCATCTTTTTCCTTTAAATGTATTGTTTCACTTGGATATTCATCATATGGTGTATCATAAAATTCAAGGCTTACCGCTGTGGCATTTTCTGAGTATATTGCAAAATTTGTGCCGTCTTCATAAACGGTTGCACCCTGAGGATAACTATGCCCTGGCTTTAGGTTATACATATAGTTGTATACCATATTGATATAAAATGTTTAACAATAAAAAATTAAACATTATCACAAAAAATTTTAACGAATTCAATTTCCTTATCATTTAACTTTGCCGGAAGAATAATTGAGGCAGGCGACATTGATATTTTTTTATTTATAACATCCTTAATATGGCCGGCAATTATATATTCATCCTCCCGGGCTATATTAAAGCCAGCAATAATAAATGTGTCATAATTTATTATATTGCCATTTCTTTTTTCCTCCATTTTAATGAGAATATCCAGTGCCTCATTTATCTCCATTGTCCGGCCATTTTTTAAATCAAGCAGGATAAGCGTATGAAAATCATTAACATAATTTTTATATATTTTATCGTACACGCTCAGGGGAAAAAAATTTTCATATATGAATGGAAGTGATATTACAGGCCCAAATCTGTAATTAAATAAACCCGTTCTGGATGGAAAAGCTGTAAAAATTGATGCATTTTCAAAAATTTTTACATCAATACCATTTTTTATTGCCTCAAGCCGCAATTCATTATGTGTTGTTGCAGTGAGTGCATCCCCCGTAACTATAAAGGAAACATTGCTATTTAAAGCATTTTTAATTATTTCATTGGATGATTCAACTGTGTTTCTATCAGCCTTAATTAACTTTTTACCGGTTATGGACCTTAGATAATCAAAAGTATTTTCAGGTGAAATTGATGTATAGGTTTCAAAATATACAATATCTGAATTTTTAATGGCATCCAGCTGTTCAAGCGTTATGCTTTTATATCCCCTAAGGCCAATGCCTATTATATTAAGCATTAGTCTATCAAACCCTCCTCTATTCTTATTAGTTCATTTAGTTTAGCAAGTCTCTCACCGCCTATTGTTCCAGATTTTATCAGCTTTGAATTAAATCCAACAGCAAGGTGGGCTATAAAATCATCCGTTGTTTCCCCGCTGCGATGTGAAACAACAGTTTCCATTTTATTTTTAGTCGCAAGCTTAACCGATTCTGTTGTATCAGATAATGTTCCTATCTGGTTAACCTTTATCAATACACCGTTTGTGGATTTCAATTCTATTCCCTTTTTAATTCTTTCAGGATTTGTTGTATAAAGGTCATCGCCAACTATAAGGGCATTATTTCCTATTTTTGACGTTATTTCAGAAAAACCCTCAAAATCTGTATCAAATAATGGGTCTTCTATATAATAAAATCCATGCTCCTTATTTAACGAAATTGCAAAATCAATCTGCTCATCCCTGGATAATATTTTATTTTTGTAAATATATTTACCATTATTATAAAAGGAATCTGCTGCAAAATCAACACCAAGAAGGATTTTAACCTTATTATCTGATGAAATTTCATTTACAGCGCTTTTCATTATATCTATTGCCTCCTCATCAGAAACATCGGCAGTCCATGCCTTTTCATCACCAAGGCCAACACTCTGGTTTTTTAATTTATCAGATAAAATTTCCCCCACCTTTTTGTGGACCAGAATATTATAATAAACAGAATCATAGAAGGATTTACCCTGTGATGAAACCAGAAACTCCTGTATTGTTGTTCCCCTTTTTGAATGCTTGCCACCCCCTATTATATTTCCAAGAGGTCGTGGTATTGCCGGATTTAGGCCACCAACGTATCTGTATAATGGTATATTAAGATAGCTGGCCACAGCCTTTGCATTTGCTATTGAGAGCGCGGTTGCAAGGTTACCTCCCATGGCTGAAAAATTATCGGTACCATCAAGATCGTGGAGTAATGTATCAAAAGACCTCTGTGCAAGTGCGTTAAAGCCTATTATGGCATTTCTTATATTTCTATTATAAAAATCTATGCTTTTTTCAACATCCCTATCAGGATAGGCGATTACCTCGGTTTCGCCTGTGCTGGCACCCGCAGGTGCAGAGCAAGTTCCTGAATAATTTCCAATGTTAATTGTAGCCTCTATCGCTATATTCCCGCGCGAATCGAAAATTTTTCTTACCGAGGAACCGGTTATCTGCAAAACTTCATTCATATATGTACATCTTATTGTTTCATAAAAATTTATTGATATAATAATAATGTTAAAATTTTTCTCTCATCGGGCAAAAAATATAACAAATTATAAAAATATTTATTAGAAAAACTTAATAAACAGAATTAGATTATCATAATGTGGACGCAAATAATAATGATGTAGAGGAATGGTTATCTAATCAGGGCATAAAGTCTACGAAAGATATTGAAGTGCCCAAGCTTCTTTTTAACCAGGTAATTGGTCAGGAGAAGGCCGGAGAGGTAATTAAAAAAGCGGCCATCCAGAAAAGACACGTCCTTTTAATTGGGGAACCAGGTACTGGAAAATCAATGCTGGCACAGTCCATGGTTGATTTTCTCCCCAAGGAGGATTTAGAGGATATTCTGTGCTTTCCAAATCCAGAGGATCCAAACAAACCCAGAATTAAGACCTTCCCAGCCGGAAAGGGTAAAGAAATTGTAAAACAGTATCAGATAAAGGCCGAAAGGGAGAAAAAAGATCGTTCAAAAAGCTTACTTTTTATTGTATTTTCAATCATACTGTTAGGAATAATCCTGGCAATAGTTCTATACAAAAGCAGCCCAAGCACAGCCATAGAAATATTATTCTTTGCCATAATTGGTGCCGCGTTTATATACATATTATTGGCCATGAATCCTGCTGCCGCCAGAATTGAACGTGTTATGGTTCCAAAAATTCTGGTCTCACATAATCCCAATGATAAGCCACCATTTATAGACTCAACAGGTGCACATTCCGGTGCACTTTTAGGCGATGTGAGGCATGACCCATTTCAGTCTGGTGGTCTTGAAACACCTGCACATGAGAGGGTTGAGGCTGGAAATATCCAGAAGGCAGATAAGGGAGTTTTGTTCATAGATGAAATAAATCTATTAAGACCAGAGGATCAGCAGGCATTATTAACCGCAATGCAGGAAAAGAAATTTGCAATTTCCGGGCAGAGTGAAAGAAGTGCAGGTGCAATGGTTCAAACAGAGCCAGTTCCATGTGATTTTGTTCTTGTTGCTGCAGGCAATCTTGATGCAATAAAAAATATGCATCCAGCACTTAGATCAAGGATACGTGGATATGGTTATGAGGTTTACATGAATGATACAATGGATGACAATGATGAGAACCGCAGAAAATTGGTTCAGTTTGTTGCGCAGGAGGTTGCAAAGGATAAAAAAATCCCACCCTTTGACGCCGCCGCAATTGTTGAAATAATAAAGGAGGCACAGAAGCGTGCAGGAAGAAAGGGAAAATTAACATTAAGATTAAGGGAACTTGGTGGTCTTGTAAGAATCGCTGGCGACATTGCTGTGAGCAAAAAGGAAGCAATAGTAACAGCAGAGGATGTAAACGCTGCAAGAGATCTAAGCAAGCCTGTGGAACAGCAGATAGCTGATAGGGCAATAGAAGTTAAAAAATTATACAAAATGTTTACCGGTCAGGGATCAGCAGTTGGAAAGGTTAATGGCCTTGCCGTTATGGGTTCCAGCGAAATGGCGGACTTTACAGGAGTGGTGATGCCAATAGTTGCGGAGGTTACACCGGCACAGCACCCTAATAACGGTACAGTTTATGCAACAGGTAAACTTGGAGAAATAGCAAAGGAAGCTGTTCAGAATGTGGCCGCCGTAATTAAAAAAATCAGCGGCAAAAACATTTCAGATATGGATATACATGTACAATTCATAGGTACATATGAGGGTGTTGAGGGCGATTCGGCAAGTGTTTCAATAGCCACCGCAATTATATCTGCAATTGAAAATATACCAATTGATCAGACCGTTGCAATGACCGGTTCATTAAGCGTCCGTGGCGATGTTCTTCCAGTTGGTGGAGTCACCGCAAAGGTTGAGGCTGCAATAGACAGTGGATTATCAAAGGTAATAGTCCCCCTTGCAAATTACAATGATATTATACTTGATGAGGCTCATAAGGACAAAATAGAAATAATCGCTGCCGCAACAATAGATGATGTACTTTCAAACGCCCTTGTTAAAGGCCCAGAAGAAGAACAGTTCCTTGAAAAGGTTAAAAACATAATACATCCTGTATCAAAGGAGATAACAACATCGAAGAGGCCAAATGCGGTATAAGATCGATTATATAAAATTTAATAATTTTAATTTTGATTTAATATTAAATTTTATAAAATCAAGAAATAATTTTTTTCAGGTTGTGGATGCAAAAAGCATTATATCTGAGTTGCAAATAATTAATGCCTTAAAAAAAACAAATCGCTATTTCAGGCATAATAAAAGAATTAAAATTAAATCAAATATATTTTTAATGTACCTTGGTTATACAACACAGATATCAAGTGCAATAGATCTCAACGGGATACATCGGGATTCTGAAAACGGTATTGTAATTTACGAAAAATCCAGCGATTTTGAAAACTTTTTAAATCTGGGTGGAATTGAAAAATCAACTTTTAAGCTTCCGTATGATAAGGTGGGGTGCGATAAAAAGGTTTTTATGGATATGGCGTATATCGATTTGCTAATTTAATTATAAAACCTCTGTCTGGTTATATATTCTTAATATTCTCATTAAATCATCCTTTTTTACGGAAAAATCAATTATTGGCTTTCTTATTGCATAGGATGCAACTATATTTCCAAGTTTAACCGAATCCTCAATATTAAAATTATTGTAAAGCCCAAAATAAAAACCTGCCCTAAATGAGTCGCCTGCGCCAACAGTATCGTGTATATCCTTTGTTAAATAAGCATCAAAATGTTTTTCACCATCCTTTGAGTAAATAACAGACCCGTGGCTGCCACACGTTACAATAATGTAATCCAAATAATTTAATAAGTCATCCTTTGTATGTTGCACCATTTTTAATAAATAAGAAAATTCATTATTATTTATTATCATTATATTTGATAAATTAATCATGGCCATGGCAGTATTTTTTGTATACATATACCATGTTTCCTGACCAGGGTCAAAAACAATTTTTGAATTTTTATTTTTTTCGGCTATTTTTATGTATTCCTCTGCAGGGCCTGTTCCAAAATGTATGTACCTGTAATTATCGTATTCAAAATATTCAGAGGGTTTCCATTTTGTGTATACCGGACCCTGGTACATGTATGCAATCTGTTCTTTTCCATCCGACGCTATGTAACAAATTGGTCCCGTGTCATCATCAAAAATTTTTATGTGTTTATAGTCTATATTCCGCTGCCGGAGAAAATCAAGAAATCCACTATGGGTTGATCTGGAAACAGCAGCATAAAGATCATAATCCACCCCGAGTGATTTTGAAACAAATGCAAAATTACCTGCTGTACCAGCGTAAACATTATTTAAATTTTTAACACTGGTTGCCTCACCCGGCATTGGTAAATTTAAAACACCAAGTTTTACATCTATATTTAAATGGCCAAAGAAGGAGAGAAACTTCATTACAACAATATCATTTCATTATATTTAA
>NZ_LKBH01000011.1:0-727 GCF_001402935.1 Acidiplasma cupricumulans
ATTTTATTACAGTATTACAATAATTCCAATATAAGATATACAATAGCATTTACAGATACATTTAAAAATTATAAGGTGGAAATAGGCAATATAATATGCAATAATAACAATGATAATATTTCATATTTATATGCCAATATTGTGCCAATAAATTCATCAAAAATATTATTGGGAAATGAATTTACATTGAATTATAAATCAACATATAATAATGAAATGAAAAACTTAATAAACAGTATGGAATTAATTTCATTTACTTATATGAATTCCAATAACAATACATTAAATAAATTTGGAATAGAATATTCATATATAGCATTGGCAATGAATAATATACTGAAGTTAACAAATAATAACATAAAAAATATGGAAATAAATAAAACTTAAGGAATAGCTATGGCCAATAACAGGTGGTTTGCAGTATGTATTGTTGGTTATATAGCATTAATCATGATTGTTGGACTTTATGTACTTCTGACATTGGGCTCTCTTATAGAAGCACTGGTTGGTTTGGTTTTTTCTACACTGTCAGTAATACATAGTTCTTATAATGGCTTTAATATATCGGTGATAAAATGGAAAAGATAAAAAAATCTTTGTATTTTAACATGGCTTTACTAATTTTAATGGTTTACGAGTTAGTAGCTGCAATACTAACTAAATGGCTTTTAGGTATATATTTTGGAGCTTTTATAATTATAATATATTCGTTTGCTTTAATATACTA
>NZ_LKBH01000012.1:0-13796 GCF_001402935.1 Acidiplasma cupricumulans
ATATATTTATCTTTGCTTTATAATCACATTTTTAATCTTAAAATATCTGGCAATGGCATCCCTCATTAATTTTACATTTCTGCTCTCCTTTCCTATAGCCCTTCCGATATTTTCAGGTGCAATTGACACAAACACATTGGTTGCATTATCCTTCCAGATCAGATCTATTTCCTTGACATCGTACCTAAAAAACAGGTTATGCACAAATGTAAGAAGGTCTGGAGAATATTCGGCCATGAGTATTCTTTTATTTATTTTATCCTTTAGGTCTGTTATAATTTTTTCATGTTTTTTAAATATCTCTGCCAGCTTTCGCTCCCCAACTACGAATAATACCATCTCCTCATTTTCAAGGCATTCATAAACATTTGTTTTTGTGTAGCTTTCAAATAGCTTAATATAACCAAGCGTTGTATTATCAAGAGTTATTTCATTCATATAAATTACCCTACCATTTATTTTTTCTGCCCCTTATAGACAAGATCTATTGCACCGGTACCAAGTGTTATGGGCTGTCCAACAATAATGTTTTCCGCCACACCACTTAATGGGTCAATTTCTCCAAGAAGGCCCGCCTTAAGCAGATGCTTTGATGTAATTTCAAATGCGGCCCTGGCAAGTACACTGCTTTTTCTTCCAGATATTCCCTGCCTTCCAACTGCCCTTACAGCACCTGAGAAGGTCATCATATCAGATACAAGCATTAAATGCCGTTTATCCACGTCAAGTCCCTGCTCGCTTAATGTGTTTTCAGCCTCATGGTATATTGCATTCCTTGCAGCCTCTATTCCAAGAACGTTTTCTATCTCTATTATATCATTTGTATATGTCCTTGTTGGATCAACGCCTTCTATATTTAATACATCCTTTAGATTGGAACCCTGCGTGTATAATATCCACTCATTGCTGGAATTATCGTATCTTGCTATTGCCCTCTTTATTTTTGGCACGCCCTTTATCGGTGTAACCTTTAACTGCTCCTGTAGCTGGTATAACCTCTTAAATGATTCCTGCTGTAATTTTATTAAAATTCTCTCATTATCTACCTGATTGTATATTATCCCCTTTATCTTATCAAGGGCGTTAATTACATCAGAAATATTTACAAGCCTGTCCTTACTTTTATATGCATCAAGTTTAATTGTAAGGGACATGTCTCCAACATCTGTAATAATATCCGCAACATCGATTATGGCTGTATTTTCAAGATTTTTTATGAGCTGCTTTACCTTCTCACCATCATTTTTGTATTCCTTGGTAAGATAAATTGTCATTGACGGTGTGCTTGGTATCCTTCTTGCATCGACTATTTCGATTAATCTTGGAAGGCCGAGGGTAACGTTCATTTCCACCACACCTGCAAAGTGGAATGTCCTCATAGTCATCTGTGTTCCGGGTTCACCTATGCTCTGGGCTGCGATAATGCCAACAGCCTCATATGGGTCGACCTCACGTTTTTCTATTTCCAAATTAACCCTTTTTAATAGTTTTTCATACTTATCTGGTGGTAGTTCCTTTTTATACTTTGCCAGCTTATCAACAACAGATAATGGAAAGTTATATCCACGTGCCTTAAAATCCGCAATAACATCCTCATCCTTCTCTGGAATCTTATATTCAGATTTTTCCTTATATTCAACTGTAAATTCCTCCCCTTCTGCAAATGAATCAATCTCTGATTTGTTATCATTAAGTTTAAAATCTGAAATTGGTTTTTTATCTATCTTTTTAATTGAATCAATTTTTATAACAGTAACAGATGCGGGCTTCTTTTTGAATAATAAATCCTTATCTGTGTTTTCATCATACTTTTTTATCTCAGAAATTGATGTTTCATACTCAAAATTCTTTTTATCTGTGGTTATGTATCCCTTTGTTATATCTGCGGGTATATCAAAATCTATGGCATAATAACATGGAGCCTTTTTTTCTATATCTGAAATATTCTTTTTTGTATCCTTCCATAGAATTACATTCATTGTTCATCACCCAGCTCATCGTATGCTATATAATCAATATCAATGGTTTTGCCCTCATCACTGCGTGTTGGATCTATGCCATCCTCACCGTACTTAAACTGTACTATTGACCCAACAGTATCCTCAACCCTTCTTTCTGGATCTACCTTAAGATCTTCAAATGCATTAATTAATCTTCTCTGCATATATCCACTCCTTGAAGTACGTACGGCGATATCCACCAGGCCTTCCCTTCCTCCTATACTGTGGAAGAAATACTCTGTGGGACTCAACCCTGCCCTGTAGGATGATTTAATAAATCCTCTGGCATAGGCACCAAGATCATTCTCCTTGAAGTGCGGCAGGGTTCTGTTTGCATAACCTCTATTAAGCCTTCCACCTCTAACTGATTGCTGGCCAACCATACCCGCAACCTCTGCAATGTTCAGCATTTTTGCCCTGGCACCTGATCTTGCCATAATAACTGATGGGTCATTTAGACCAAGGTACGATGATGCTATTTTACCTGATTCATCCCTTACTGAACCAGTTTCACCAAGTATTTCAACCTCAAGCGTATCCTCAATTGATCTTCCAGGCATTGGCTGTAATTGTCCTGCCCTGAAAGCCTCAACTAGCTTGTCTATCTTTTCTATGGTCTCGTTTGATATTTCCTCTATCCTTGCAATTGCATCTGCAGGTATATCATAATCCTTAATTCCGGTTGAGAATCCATTAAAACTCAGGAACCCAACGGCAAGGCGTGTTACATTATCAACAAATTTGGCGGCAGCGTCAGGTCCAAACTTTCTAAATATTCTATCTACAATTACACCGGAGAATGGGCCAACAGCCTCATCATCTATTGTACCATGTATTAATTTTCCGTTGGTTATGACAACGTATGTATCCTCAGGGTCATTTTCATACTCGCATTTATCCTTGGAACCGGCACAGAGATGGCTCTTAAATTTCATATTTATGCCCTCTGGCAGTATAAGTGAGAAAATATCCCTGCCGTGATAATATTTTTTGCCATCCTTTATAACAGGATCAGGCATTTTATCTATATTTAAGTAGGATGTTATGTGTATAAATTCCTCCTCTGAGAATAATGGGTTATTATGTGTTAGGAGGAAAAGGGCTGTTATATGATCGTGTATTGCCCCTATAATTGGCCCTCCAAATCTTGGGGATAAAATCTGTTCCTGAACCTTCATTATTATTCTTGCCTCTGCCCTGGCCTCCTCACTTTGAATAACATGAAGGTTCATCTCATCCCCGTCAAAATCTGCGTTGTAAGGTGTGCAAACAGCAAGATTAAATCTAAATGTCATTCCAGGAAGTACCCTCACTGTATGGGCCATCATTGACATTCTGTGAAGTGATGGCTGCCTGTTAAACAGGACTATATCGCCCTCGGTCATCTGGCGTTCCACTGTCCATCCTATGTCGGCCCTCTCACTGTTGATTTCAGCATTCTGATCTGTAATCTTTATTCTGCGCCCATCTGGCCTGATAAGATAATTGACTCCGGCAATGTACTTGCCGTCAGGCGTTCTTGGTGATGTCCCCCTTTTTATCCATTCCTTCATTTTGTCTATATTGAATGAGTTTATTATTACAGGAACAGTAAGCTCCCTTGCAGCTATTTCAGGTATTCCAACCTCATTAATTGATAGGAATGGCTCAGGTGATATAACAGTTCTTGACGAAAAGTTTACCCTTTTACCTGATAGATTTGCCCTGAATCTACCCTCCTTACCCTTTAATCTCTGAACAAGGGTTTTTAATGCCCTGCCAGACCTGTGCCTTGCAGGCGGTATTCCGGCAGTCTGATTGTCAAAATATGTTGTTATATGGTACTGAAGAAGGTCCCACAGATCCTCTATAATCAGCTGTGGTGATCCATTATCCCTGCTTTCCCTAAGCCGCTGGGATATTCTTATTATATCAACAAGCTTATGTGTAAGATCATCCTCACTTCTCTCTCCTGTTTCCAATGTTATTGATGGCCTTACATCAATTGGTGGAACCGGTAATACTGTTAAAACCATCCATTCCGGCCTTGCTGCATCCTTATTTAGACCGTAAAATATAAGGTCATCATCAGGTATTTTTTCAAGCCTTTCCCTTATTTCCTTGGGTGTTATTTTTATTCCACCCTCCCTGAATGTTGTTGGCTTATCCAGTATTACCTTTGGGCTGTCGGCCCCGCAGTGTGGGCATTTTACCCTCTGTGCTGCAACGTCAAGGATCTTCTTTAATGTTAGATCTATAATTTCAGGGTCCTCTGTTTCATAATTTATTGCACTTAACTGCTTTTTATATGTTTCTATTTCCTCATCTGTTAATTTAATTCTCCCACATGATTTGCATGCAGAATCAAGCATGTTTTTAATTTCCTTGACAAAGCCTATATGCACAACAGGCATGGCAAGTTCGATATGCCCGAAATGGCCCGGACATTCATCTACCCTGCCACCGCATGTGGCACATTTAAGTCCTGGTTCAATAACACCCATGTGAAGATCCATTAACCCTTTTTCTATTGGGTAACCATCATCATCGTAGGTATCTGGTGTAATAACCCTAACCTGGGACATTTTTCTAATCTCCTCAGGTGAAAGTAATGCAAATTTTATTTTTTCAATTCTTTTAGAAACATTATTAAAACTCATTTCATATCACCCAGTTCAAGCCTCATGACAATTCCCATGGAGCTTAATTCATCTCTCATTAATTTAAATGCATAACTGGTCTCTATTGGATATATATTTCCTGTATTACCGCATACAGGGCATCTTAATGTACCCTTTCTGAAATCATATATTGCTATATGGCCGCATGAGGGGTTGCCGCAAACATAAAGTATTGTTCCATCACTCTGGTCCAGCAGCCTATCCTTTATAACCATTGATGCACCGTGGGCAATTAATGTATCCCTTTCCATCTCACCAAATCTGAGACCTCCCTGTCTTGATCTGCCCTCTGTGGGCTGTCTTGTTAATATCTGTATTGGCCCTCTGGATCTGGCATGGAATTTGCTTGCCACCATGTGATGAAGCTTCTGATAATAAATAACCCCTATGAATATATCAACCTTAAATTTTCTGCCAGTTATACCATCATACATTACCTCATTACCTGATTCCCTGAAACCGTATCTTTTAAGTTCCTCTCTTAGACTCTTTTCAGGCTGGCCATCGAATATTGTTGAATCTATATTCTCTCCACTCATGGTTGCAACCTTTGCGCCCATCATCTCAAGCACATGTCCAAGGGTCATTCTTGAAGGCACTGAATGAGGATTAAATAATAAATCCGGGATTATGCCATCCTCGGTAAATGGCATATCCTCCTGAGGAACAACATGGCCGATTACACCCTTCTGTCCATGCCTTGAGGCAAATTTATCTCCTGGCTGAGGTATCCTGTCGCTCCTGACCTTCACCTTAACTATCTTGCTGTTGCTTTCTGAAACCGTAAGGAATACATTGTCAACATAACCTGACTCATTTGGTCTTACCGTAACAGAGGATTCCCTCCTCCTTAAAGGCCCAAGCTTGTCGGCATTTTCCTCCTCTAGAAATCTAGGTGGTGATGTTTTTCCAACAAGAACATCGGAACCTTCAACCCTGGATTCTGGCTCTATTATACCATCCTCATCCAGATTTTTATAAAATTCTTCTGCCCTGGCGCCTATTACATCATGGCTCGGTATCTCAAATTTATCCTCCTGGCCTCCTGGATACCTCTTTTCCTCTGCCGTGTATGTTCTAAAGAATGCACTTCTTCCGAGGCCCCTTTCTATTGATGCCTTATTCATTATTATGGCATCCTGCATGTTATAACCATGATATGATAATATTGCGACAACAAAATTCTGGCCTGCAGGCTTTCTGTAATATTTTATAAAGTCCATAACCTTTGTTGTTACCAGTGGTACCTGTGGGTAGTGCAACAGGTGACCTCTCGTATCTGTTCTTATCCTGTAATTTGCGGCGGGAAGCCCTATGGATTGCTTAATCATTGCAGAGGCTATTGTAATTCTTGGAGATGAATTATGCTCAGGATATGGTATTAAGGATGCAACAACACCAAGGATCATTGATGCGTCAATTTCACAGTGTGTATGATCCTTTTCTAGAAGATTTGTGCCCTTAAACCTTGCATGACATTTATCGCATTCAAGAACAACATTATCCTCGCCAGGATTTACCCATGTTACTGAATTTCTATACAGAACCTCGCCACAGTTTGGACATTTTTCCGGGAAGCTAAATGGATAAACTGCAATGTATGCATTTTCCTCCTCCTCTGCATCAAGCCATTCAATAGCCCCAAGCTTTACCAGATCATTGACTGTATAGTCACCCATCCTTAATTTTTCAAGCATGTCCTCGTTAAGGACTGTTTTGCCATCCTTAACCACAAGCAGTGGCCTTCTTAATCTTCCACGATCGCAGTTTATAATAACCTCGTTTGTATTTCTATCATATTTTACATTAACCTCATTGGATATCTTTCCGGATCTCCTTAAATTCCTTATTGTTTCTGTTAATGTTGCAGGGTCGTCATGATAACCTATAAAGTCTCCGTTTAAATATACCCTGCCTGAGAATTCCTCCTGTGTTATTTCATAAATATCCATATTTTTCAGTTCATTATAAACTATATCAGGATCAATACCCTGGGTTACATTGATTATTAATGAGGCATTTTTAACCAGTCCACAATTCTGGCCCTCGGGTGTTTCATTGGGGCATATTCTTCCCCACTGTGTTGGATGCAAATCCCTCGCCTCAAAATGCGGCTGTGATCTGGTTAATGGCGATATAATCCTTCTAAGATGGCTTAGCGTGGCCATATTGGATGTTCTATCAAGAAGCTGTGAAACACCAGTTCTACCGCCTATCCAGTTTCCTGTGGCCATTGAATGAAGGATTTTTTGTGTTAATAGATCCTGCCTAACAGCAGGTCTAAGCCTTATTCCCCTCTTTTTATTATAGGTTTTTTCAAGCTGATATTTTAGATCCTTCATTACAGATTGAAATGCATTTCTAAAAAGCTCATCAAGAAGGTCACCGGATAATTTTATCCTTTTATTTGCATAATGATCCTTATCATCAACATTTCTTATACCAAGATTTAATTCCAAAAGTGATCTTGCCATTCTTCCAAGGTATATGCCCTTTTTAAGCCTGTCTGAAACATCTCCACCAAGATGTGGCAATAGCGCACGGTCAAGCATCTGTACGATTTTTTTATCCCTGAATTCCTTGGCCTGGCCCGCTGCAAATCTTTTTTCCAGGTATGATATGGCATCATCCTTTGTATTGACACCATTTGGTGGTAATATTTTTGGATTCTTTGCATCTTCTATGTTTGCATAAATTAATGGATCCATTCTTATATCAGAATATATGGCATTGTGTATATCAACATCCTTCTCTATTCCAAGAGCCTTCATTAAAATAACAAGTGGAACGCTGCCTGCAACTGTGGGTATTGATACATTAATAATTCCATCATTGCCCTTTTCCATTGATATTAATGCCCTGAATCCGCCTTTCTGTGAGAAAACCTTGGCAACCTCAACCTTGGAATCGTATTTCTCCTCATATTCAACAAGTATCTTGTTTGGTGCAAGATCCTCAAGTGAGACAATGACCTTTTCTGTTCCCTTTATAATGAAATATCCCCCGGGGTCTGTTGGGTCCTCATCAACATATTTTAATTTCTCCTCCCTTGTTCCGTCAATAGGGCCGTTATTTTTTTCTATATATAAATCAAGATTTTGATCGGACAGCGTGCATATTTTTGATCTTACCATGACTGGTATTTCACCAATTTTTATTGTGCTTGTATCCTTTTCAACTCCATCTTCGACAACCTTTAAGCGAAGTATAATAGGGGCCATATAATTTAGGTCCCTTAATCTTGCCTCTTGCGGTGTTATTTGATTTGATGCACCTGAGGCCTCCTTAATTTCAGGTTTATCAACCCATATTGTTGGGTCACCCACAGGTTTTCCATTCTCATCCCTTTCCCTGCCAAAATAGATTTTAATTTCACGGCCATGGGTTTTTGCTGTGTCAAGTTCTATAACACCTGGTGTGGCATCATCAGATATTTTTGTCTCATCAACAATCTGCTGCATTATATTATCCGGGTTTGTTTTTGATGCATAAAAATAATTCATGGAGTCAATCTGATAGTTTACAACACTTTCCGATTTAAAAAAAGCATCCAAAATTGGGTTCATTTATATCACACTCTTCACAATTACTCTATAATATTCATAGTAGCCTGCAGTCGGACTCTTCCGTATAATTTTAATTATTCTCCCAGGCTCTAACTTTCCATGGATTTCCTCCAGTGCCTTAACGGCAGGATCATTAATGCTTATCCTTGGGAGGTTTTCCTTTGTAACATTCAGCATTTTTAAAACTTTATATTCCTCTTCAACAGGCACCAAATGGTGTTCAGGCACTATCTCGTGCTCAAGCACATTAAACTTACTCATTTTATCACCAAACGGGTCCGAGGGGGTTTGAACCCCTGACCGCCTGGTTAAAAGCCAGACGCTCTACCTAGCTGAGCTACGGACCCATACAAAGTAGCTCGCTATAATATATTATTTATGGATATAACTTTTTGTGTATTTAACCATATCACGAAATAGTATTTTAAATTTTTACTTTTTTATGTTGATTTTTCACCGGTTATCTATTATTTTTAATTTTAATACACTTATTTATTACACCAATGAATATTATAGATATTTTATCATATTAGTATTCTGAAAATTTGTTGGTCAATTCAGGTTTTAATTTTTTAGATAATAACCTAAATAAAATTGATAAACCAGATTATTTTGCAATAAATTAAGATAATGGGCAAATTTAATATTTGATTTGATATTATCTAAACATGAAAGTTAATATTGATGGTGAAACAAAAACACTGCTTGCTGTTTGGTATGAAAATGGAGAGGTAAAGCTGATAGACCAAAGATTGATACCAGATAAAATTGAAATTTTTACCGCTAAAAATAGTGATGATATATATTATGCAATTAAAAACATGGTGGTTAGGGGTGCCCCCGCAATTGGCGTAACAGCCGCATATGGTCTTGCCATGGCCAGTAAGAATAAGGAAAATATGGATGAGGCTGTTAAGCGCATTGCATCATCTAGGCCGACAGCATATGATCTCTTTAAGGCTATTGATTATATGAAAAATAATAAATTTGCAGAATCGGCAGCAAGGAGGTATGCAATGGAAATTACAGCCAGATCAAAAAAAATAGGGGAATACGGCAATGAATTAATAAAGTCTGGTGATAAGATACTAACACACTGCAATGCTGGAGCTTTGGCCGTGGTTGACTGGGGTACTGCACTGGCACCGATGAGAATTGCACACGATAGCGGCAAAAATATTTTTGTTTACGTTGACGAGACCAGGCCCAGATTGCAGGGGGCCAGACTTACTGCATGGGAACTTCAGCAGGAGGGAATAGAACATTCAATCATAGCAGACAATGCGGCCGGATATTTCATGAAAAATAAGGATGTAAATCTTGTAATAGTTGGGGCCGATAGAATAGCGGCCAATGGTGACTTTGCAAATAAAATAGGCACATATGAAAAGGCAGTACTGGCAAGGGTAAACAACATACCATTTTATGTTGCTGCTCCAGGAAGCACATTTGATTTTTCAATCAAATCAGGTGATGAAATACCAATAGAAGAGCGTGATGAAAATGAGGTTCTAATTGTAAATGATAAGCATTTGGGCCCGGCAGAAAGCCATGCAAGAAATCCTGCATTCGATGTTACCCCACATGAATATGTAACCGCCTTTATAACTGAATATGGTTTATTTAAACCAGAGGAGCTAAAGAATCTGTATTCCATGATTCAAAGGGATTTATTCATGAGATAATCATTAATCTTTGTCATGGATTCATCCCTTTTTTCTTTTAAATCTTTTAAGAATTTTGATATATTTTCAGCAGCCTCGGCCTTGCATGAGCCACACATTCTTGCACCACCCTTGCACTCATCGTACACCCTTGTAACATATTCATTATCAGGATTATGGTAGGCATAAAGTTCAAAGACCGGGCATATATCTGGATTGCCGCCAAACTGTTTCTGTTCCTCAATAGTTTTTTTTCCTCCGGTGACCGCATTTTTTATTTTCCTTTCAGCCTCCTTTGGATCATCATTGAGTGATATCAATGAATCTGGTACAGATGAGGACATTTTTCCGCCCTTTAGACCAGTTTCAAGCTTCTGGAATGTTGCAGATGGCCCTATAAATGTCATATCATTAAAGTCCTTTTCAAGGTTTGCCAGAATGATATCGATTTTAATATCATCCTCTGGGACTGAATTTGATATTTTTATTGATCTGTATTCATAATTAATTTCGGTTTTGTATAAATTCTTTGAAAGGATTTCAACAGCCCTATCAATAAACTCATGCGGGTCATTTTTTCCCCTGATATATACTGATATTCCAGTATTTTCCTTCTTTACATTGTATATTCTGTACCGCTGGGCAAGATCGCGCATTAATCTTATATGAGGGTCCTGATCAACTCCGACAGGAACAATTGTTGGAGCAGGGCCACCGTATTTTCCTAACTGCACATGAAGTACGTCTGATGCCTGTATTATTGGGGCATTTACATGTAAAATGGATGATGAATCCTCCAGGCCATATATTGCCTTCAGTTCAGACATGTTTGTTTCGTTTGATAAAACATATGCAGTTTTCTGCATATCAAAATTTTCTGATTGAAAGTATATATTGCAGGGTTTTAATCCCATGGATATGTAATTAACAATATAATTATTTATTGCAATATTTCTTGCCTTTTCAAATGATATGCCCCTTGTTGCATATGATTCAAGGTCAGCAACTGCTATTGTAACCCTGGCACCAAGGCTTTGAAAATACATCATCTGGTCTATGGTAATCTTATTCCCCAGATGCATTTCTCCAGATGGCATTAGCCCTGTAACGGCATTAAAAGGCATTTTATTCTTTATTGCAAACTCTATATAACTTATGGATCTCTGACCAAAGATTAATCTCCTTGTAAAAAGGTAATGATTAAAAAAATTATCTGTATTTTCTATTCCAAAATCCTTTTTTAATTTTTCATAATCAAAATATTGTTTTGAACTCCAAGGGTTAATCATAAAAGGTAATAATAAGAGGGTTAATTAATTTTGTTAAATATAAATAACGACAGCGAAACATAGTTCCCATCCCCTCGCGGAAGATAGTACAGTATGAAACACACCGGGCTTCACCGTCGGGTTCGGAAAGAGACCTGGTATTTCCCCGATGTTATGGCCGTCGTCTAATAGAAATTACATGCCGGTATATAATATTTTCGCGGTAATGGATGGACAATATTACTTATATATGAGTAATTACAAAAATTTTTATATATTTACCTGTAATTAACATTTAATGATGGCGTATAACACTATTGAGGACATACCACAAACCCCCATGTTAAAGAAAATAACAATTCTATCCTCCATGGGTATAATGATGGATGGATACACACTTACTGTATTCTCATATGCCCTTCTATATTTAATAAAGGTAATGGCATTAACAAGCTATGAGATTTCAATTATGGGTATTTCATCAATTCTGGGAGTTTTTGCTGGCAGCATTATTTTTGGTAAAATGGCAGACATTTATGGCAGGAGATATATTTATGTCTACGATTTAATAGCAGTTTCCATATTTATTTTTTTAACTGGATTTTCAACAAATTACGTAAACTTTTCAATTTTTCAATTTCTTGTGGGGTTGGGTATTGGTGCTGATTATCCAATAAGCTCATCAATACAGGCCGAATTTTCTCCAAAAAAGGTAAGGGGAAAATACCTTTTAATTAACATTTTTTCATTTTCAATTGGATCAATAATTTTTTTATTTGTCGCCGTTCCATTGGTGCTTTTTACTGGTGTAAATGCATGGAGATTTATGTATATAATCGGTGCAATATTCCCCATTTTGGTATTATATTCTAGGAAAAAAATGCCAGAGAGCCCATACTGGATACAGCACAAATTTGGTAAAAATGCTGGTGAGAGGGCAAGGCTTGAAATGGAAAAATATACAGGATACAGAATAAATAAAATCCCTGAACTTGAGGTTGGTGGTTCTAAAATCAGGGACGTTTTAAAGGGGAAATATCTTGTCTATTCCATTTTTATTTCAGTTGCATGGTTTTCCTATGACATTGTTAGCTATGGCATATGGACATATTCACCCCTGATATTTTCAACAGAGATCACATCCTATTATGCAGACCTTTATATAGTGTTTACAGGTATGGCAGAATCCATACCAGTATTTATAGGATTTTTAATAGCAATATACTATGTGGATAAAATAGGCAGAAAATCTCTCCTAATAATTGGATTTTTAGGATCGTTCATTGCACTTATTATATTCTTTTTCATGAATATATACATGGTTGTTGGGTTAATTATGACCTTCAGTGCATTTGGTATTGTACATTTCTTCCATAATCTGGGGCCAAGCCCAATGACATATGCATATCCTGTAGAGATTTTCCCAACACGTATAAGGGGAACAGCAATGGGCTTTGCAACATCTGTATCAAGACTTGGTTCCATACTTGCAGTTTTTTCATTTCCAATTATTGATGCATTGTATGGTTTAAAAACAATAGTAATATACTTCGCAGTATTCGAGTTAATAGGACTTATAATTACAATTAAATACGCACCCGAAACAAAAAATAAATCCCTTACGTAAAAATTTAAATAAATATCAGAACAAATGATAATAATTTATTAAAAATAAATTAAATTTACAGGAATGGCCCAAGAAGTATTGGCAATATAACTGTAGCGTCTCCATAAATATTTACAAATTTTGCATTTTCCTTAACCTTTTTCCAGGTTATTGCCTCCTCAAGTTTTGCACCAGATAATGACCCATCATACTCCTGGGCTGTTGTTACATAAACCGCCTCATCCAGACCATCCCTGAACTGGTTCCACCATATTGTATGGTGCTTTGATATGCCGCCACCTATCATTAATGCACCTGTTTTTTTTGCATCAAATATTATGTCAGATAATTTATGCTCATCCTCCAATAAATTTATTTTAAAGTCATGGTTCATTTCATAAAATGACCAGAGCTGTGAACCAACAGAACCATCAGTAATGCCGGGAACAAATATGGGTATATCATTTTTTGCCGCGTTGTACAATATTGAGTTGTCATCGTGCATTTTAAGCCCTATTTCCCTTATGAGTTCCCAGCCTGCCCATTCCTTCTTGACCTTATAAAGCTCCTCGAGTACTGGCATTACCTTTTTTTCTATAATTTCACCGTAACTTTCGTCCGGTACAAACACATTACCAAGCCTGTTGATTCTTAAATCCCTTAATAAGGTATCACCGAAATTGAATGTACCTGCATAATAATTTGTATATGTTCTGGCTATATCATGGTCTAGTGTACCGTTTGTTGTAATTATAACATCCACCAGTTTATTTTTTACAAGCTGATTTATAATACCTCTTGTTCCTGTTGATATAATATCTGCAGGAAAGGACAGAAATGTGGTTTCATCACTTGTAAATTCTTCTTTTAGTATTTCATACCCCTCATAAATTTTTTTGGAGGTAAATCCACCACTCTTGGCAAAAATATTAATTAATTCTCCAAGGGTTGTATTTTTATTAATATGCTCATCTTTAACCGGGTCTTTTAATAGCTCATCTCTGTTTATTTGATCTGCCATATAACAATATA
>NZ_LKBH01000013.1:0-4156 GCF_001402935.1 Acidiplasma cupricumulans
AAATTATTTTTACATTAAAATTATATATTAAATCAGGGTGCACTGTACCCATGAACCTTTATAAACTTTATCCCAAGATTCCTTGCAAGCTCACCATCAATATCATCCCTATCACCTATAACAATAGAATTTTTAAGATCTATACCGTATTTTTTTACAGCCTGTTCCACCATTCCTGTTTTAGGTTTTCTGCATTCACAGTTTTCTTCTGGTTTGTGGGGGCAAAAATAGAAATCCGATATAACAATTCCATGTTCCATAAAAATTCTTTTTATTCCATCATTAAATTTTTTCATATCATTTACTGTGAAATATCCCCGGTTTATACCGGATTGATTTGAAATAACAATTATTATATAGCCACTATCATAATACTTTTTAAGTATTGGAATTATGTCATCATATATTTTAAGATCTTCTAGTTTATATGTATAACCTTTATCATAATTTATTGTCCCGTCTCTGTCAAGGAATACAGCCCGTTTCATGATTATGTATGCATAATTCTAATTAAAAATCTTTTGTTTAGACTCTAAATATTTTAAGTTTAATTCGATTTTCTTGTCTTTATATATAAAATAGGGTTTAATATTTTGGTAAATGCAATATATAAAATAGTTTATTTTGATTAAATACCGTGGAAATACGCCCATTTAATTCAGATGATCTTAAAGGTATCTATGAAATTGAGCACAGTGCATTTGATGTTGGTCCATATAATATAGATGAAATAATTGAAATGGTTTTTTCAAAGGATGCATTTACCCTTGTTGCAACAGATTCTGATGAATATATAGGATATGTTACCGCAGTTCCATTAAATGAATATGAGGTTGATATTGAAAGTATAGCGGTTATCCCGAAGTATCAGGGGAGGCATCTTGGGGATTCATTACTTGATTCCATAGAGGAGATAATAAAGAAAAAAGGATATAAAAAATCAGTGCTTGAGGTACGGGAAAAAAATTATGTTGCCATTAATTTTTATTTAAAGCACGGTTATGTAAAATCAGAGTTTTTAAAAAATTATTACTGCATACCATATAAGGGAAGCAAAAATGCATTCAGAATGGTTAAGTCTTTATAATGGAAGCTGCCTTGGTAAGAATGCTCTCATCGGCAGAGACTATAATATCCCTGCGTTTTATGTTTTCATTGAGCGCGTTTACTATATATGATATCTTATTAATTTCATATTTTTTATCCTTATAATATACTGTAAAATCCGTTTTTAACCTGGACTTTTCATTAAAATAAAGTGGTGGGTTTACATCTATTATATATAAATCACTATCAAACACGGACATTTTTTCCCTTATATTATTTAAGGCATCCTCACTGTAACTACTCCTGTATATTATTTTATACAAATTTCTGGATTTAATCTTTTTTATAATTTCAGAGGATTTTTTATCATTTTCCAGGGCATAAATAAACTCGTAATCGTTCATTCTTAGATCATTTTTATCCTTTCCATTATAAAGTTCATAGGCAATGCCCAGCATTTTCTGTGCTATCCTGCATGTTTTATGAAAATAAACAGAGCTATACATTAAAACCCTGCCTATTATTGCCGATTCTATTGTCGGTATTGACTTTTCCTCACCAACTATGTCATTTTCAGATATTTTTATGGTATTAAATATCCTTTTATAATCGATATTTCCCAGATTAACACCACAGTAAAATGAATCCCTCCTTAAATAATCAAGCTCATCAACATCAAGTGACCCACTTATTATTTTAGATAAAACCGTTTTTTTATTTCTTCCTGTGGCAAGGTCAGCTATTTCCTCAGGGTTATATCCATATTTATTTAGTATTTCAGGGATAACGCTATCTCCATATATCCCCTTACCTGTAATAATGTTAGATGTTAAATCCTCATGGATTAATCCAAAATTTTCAAAAAATTTATCCTCTATGGAATGGCTGAATGGTGTATGCCCAATATCGTGCAGCAATGCAGCAATTTCAAGTCTTTCATCATTAATGCCTATATAATTTTTGATCTCACTGGCAAGAAACATTGTCCCTATGGAATGTTCAAATCTTGTATGGTTTGCCCCTGGAAAAACCAGGTTGCAGAGCCCGAGCTGCTTTATATATCTTAATCTTTGAAAATATATTGAATTTATAATGTCAAGAAAAATCCCGCTTACCTTCACCGGCCCGTTTAAAGGATCCTGAATTATTTTATACATTTTATCATCAATGCTGGACACACCCGGATCAGACCAGGTGTTTTGGTAGTGCCCTCCACTTCCTCTCCTCCCCGCACCCTCTCAGCATCGGCGGTCTGAAATACCGTTGCTCCCTTCCGGGCCTGGCGGGTTTTTTCAGCAAATTATACATGCATTCTCCTTTGAGTATGCATGTATAAACCCCCGATCCAAAAGGACAGAGATTCAACGATTCCATGGAGACTGCCAAAGGCCTGGTTGCCCTCACCGGGCAGTCGCCCCCGCATTTAGGCACGGGTCACAGGGAGTGCCTGGCTCCCCGGTCAAGTCCAGCGATAAGATAATTATATCATGTTAAAAAAATTTATGCTATTTCAATGCATATTTTTATAATATTCTTTGGCCATTTTATAATCATATTCTGTATTAATATTAAAAAATGAGTTGGAATTAAAATTTATATTCTCATATGCCAGCTCTGCATCATTTAAATATTCATAAAAAATGGAAATGCCTGAAAGCTCATTATTTATTAGCATATTCAATATTCCGGTCTTATAATTTTTTGATTTTTCAATAAAGGATTTCAAAAGTTCCTTATCTATTAAAATATCTGCAGGAAGAACAATGACGGGCAGTTTTAATGAATTTATTGAGGTTTTAAGATCCATGGCATAATCACCGGTTCCATTTATTATATTTACATCCCCAATTTCATTTAAAAAAACTGTTTCCGGCCCGGTACATACATTTATATTTAGACCAAGGGATTTAATAATTTTTAATAATCTAATGATAATGGCCTCTCCATTGATCATAAGAAGCATTTTTTTAGGATTACCAATTCTTTTTCCCATACCACCAGCCATTATCAGCGCTTCCATAGGGTCACATATTTTTATCCGATAATAAACTTTTTAAATTTAAGAAAAATATACATTGACCTTTGCAATAATATAATATATAATTTTTTTATGCAATAACATGGGCAATGGAATTTACATTCTTGGCATGGGCCTTTCCGGAATTTATGCGAAAATGGCAAATAAATCAGCCATTTCTATTGATAAAAGTAGGTTTATTGATATACCAACAAGGTACATATATATTTTAAATGGATATGAAAATGATTATGCACGAAAAGAAAGGCGGGTTGATATACTGGATGATATAAAAAATGTTGATTTTAAAAACAGGGAAATTAAGGGATTAAATAAAACATACACGTATGACAAATTAATAATTGCACTTGGGCACTCACAGGCCTATGAAAATATTGATGGATATGAGAACATGATTAAACTTGAAACCTCCAAGGATGCAGATTTATTAAAAAATAGACTTGAAAATAGTAATAACGTTGTAATAATAGGTGGTGGTTATCTTGGCGTTGAACTTGCTGGCATCATCAAGGGTAAAAAAATAAACCTGATAAATTCCGGAAAACATCTTCTCAATGGTATTAACATAAATGCCTCCAATTATATAAAAAGCAAACTTGAAAATATGGGTGTAAACATTATTATGAATGAAAGGGTGATGCATGTTACCAGAGATAGGGTTATTACTAATAATTCTGAAATTTTGGCAGACACTGTTATTTATGCTGGTGGAATAACCGGAAATAAAATCATAAAAACTTTTGATATAAAACAGGAAAATTCAAGAATTATTGTTAATAATAAACTAAGGTCTGTTGAATATGATGATGTTTATGCCTGCGGGGATTCAATGAAAATAATGAATTTAAACGTACCACTGACAGCGTTTATGGCCAGAAAATCTGGTGAGATTTCCATGAAAAATGCCATGGGAAATGATCTGGAGTTTAAATATACAGCATCCGGGAATATCATAAACATAGGTGGTGAATTATTGCTTATAAAATCCAATAAATTCCAGAAAAATGGTGTTATACATGAGGATGGTGAGGTCTATTCAGGTCTTTCAAAAACACAGATAGATGAATTGAG
>NZ_LKBH01000014.1:0-591 GCF_001402935.1 Acidiplasma cupricumulans
AATGGCCAATAAAATAACCGGAAATTCAGGGAGGAAAATAATGTACATAGTGAGTTGACGTATGTTTGGACACCCTAAAAATTAAAAGAAAAAACAAATAATAAATTACCTAGGCCGCATCCAAAATATTTTAGAAAATTATTAGTTGCAAAAAATTTAAATGATGAAAATCTAGAACATGTAGTATACGAAATTTCTAAAATTCAAGTAGAAAAGTTTCCATTAGCTACACTATTACTTACAAGAACTTTAATAGAAAAATCTTTAATTTATAGATTAAAATTCAAAAATATTTGGAGAACTTTTATGGAAGATATGAAGAAAAAATATGGTGAAAATAATTATAAATCATCTTTTAAATTAGATGATTTAGTTAGATACTGTATAAATAATAATGATAAACTCTTTGAAGATCCTAAAATCTCAGTCGATGCTAAAAAAGCACTTGAGGCAATAAATAGTAATTCAATAAGAAAATATTTAAATGATATGGTGCATGAATCATTAAGAAATGGCTCTCCAGAATCAGTAGAAAATATTGCGGATAACATTAGGGGACTAATACAAAAAATATTATCAAATGAAAATTAA
>NZ_LKBH01000015.1:0-37661 GCF_001402935.1 Acidiplasma cupricumulans
AATACATATTCTTGAATTTGGAAAATCCATGCACTATTCTTTTATAGACTATCTCCAGGCCTGCTGATCTAAAGTATTCCATTCTGGATTCTAATGTTTCGTAATCACATATTTCATAGTAGTTTATTATTCCTCCAGCTGAAACACTGTTAATGGCATCATTTATAAAGTTAAATGCACCGTGGGGTAAATTCATTATTATTCTGTTGAAATCATGAAATGATTTTATTAAATTTCGGGAATCACCACAGTATGCCTCAATTTTACCCTTTAATGAATTTAGCCTTTTATTTTCATTCAAAAGTTCTATTGCATCACAGTTTATGTCAGATGCTATTATATCACATTTTATTCTGTGTGCTATTAGCACGGAAAACGGGCCAACACCGCAGAACATGTCAAAGATTTTCTCATTCTCATTTATCTCATTGGCAATTCTGGCCCTCTCTGTGGCCAGTCTCGGTGAAAAATATGCCCTTTTTATATCAACATGCAATCTTATGCCATTTTCCCTGTAAATTGTTCCTGTGTTATCCTCACCGTATAAAAGTTTTACATCCCTTGTTCTGTATTCTCCAGTAACACCTGAGTCGAGATAAATTGATTTTATTTCCTTTCTCATTTTTATTATATCGACCAGCTTTTGAGCCTCATCAAGTTTTTTGCCCTTTATTACGGCAATATCACCTATGATGTCATATGAAAATGAGTGGTTATAATCCTTAATACTATTATTTTCAATAGGATTTATATCAACTATTTTATATCCCTCCGGTGGCCTTATTACAGGAATATATACCATGGAGCCATCATGCTGTACTCTATATTTTTTGTTAAATAATCCCGAAGATTTGCAGTATTCTATGGCTGCCTGTGCATATTCCTTATCTACCGCTATATGAATCAAGGTTGTTCCCCTTATAATACTGCTTTGTTATTTTATCTGCATACTGTATAATTTCAAGGGCAAGCTTATTTGAGAAACCAAATATATTTCCAATATCCTCCATTTTTGCAGATGCAAGTTTTTCAATTGTGGTGTATCCATTGTCAAATAATCTCCTCGCCCTTACCCTGCCAACGCCCGGTATTTCTATAAGCTTTATAATATCCTCCTTAATGCCCTCCTTTATCCTTATGTTTAAATGGAATAACTGGCCTGAATATTCCTTTTTATTCATTGTTGATAATCTGTAAAGTGAATATGAAATCCAGTCAGCTGATGATACCTTTGCCTGTATATCGCCGGGGCCAATATCAAATGACTCTGCTATGGTATTAATTGGGACCTCATTTATCCATTCCTGCAGAATTATTGCTGTTTTGGCTGCCCGCATTGATTCCTCACTGAAATCGTTTATATTATATTTATCAAGGAAGTTTTCAACATATTCATAGTCATATTCCCTGAAATTAAAAGGTATCATATCTGGCGTTTTTGATATATAATAAAGATATAATGGCTCTGAATATTCATGATTTAAACACTCTGATAATATCAGCGCTGTAACAGGGTCTATGTAAAGTTCTGATGTTATTTTTCCAAATGGCTCCACTTTATAAATATCATTTTCCTCCGAAATAAAACCATTCTCCTTTAAAAAGTAAATGGCCCCGTCAAATGCCAGTGAATAATCCTCTATATCGTTTTGAATGGCAAGCAGTGTTTTTTTATAAAAATTTAGTATATCATCGTATTTCCTTGCCATTCCAGAGGATATTAGCGATAGTATGTTAAACCTGATCAGACTGTTTGAATCCATCTTGGATATCACAGGCTCCAGATCACCATTAAGATAGTTTTGTGCAACCTTTAGCATTGATTCACTTGATACAGTTATATATCCATAACCTATTTTATCGTATTTTGGCCTGCCAGCCCTACCAAGCATCTGCTGTACCTCTATATTAGAAATTGGCTTACTGTAACCATCGGAATACCTTGTAATATCCCGTATAATAACTGTTCTGGCAGGCAGGTTTACACCGGCGGCCAGTGTTGGGGTGGCCACAATTATCTTTATATGTCCCTTCTTAAATAGCTCCTCAATTGTTCCTCTCTGTTCATTTGAAAGTCCGGCATGATGGTATGCAATTCCATGCGATATTAGGTCTATCATTTTGTCATTTAAATTCTCAAGCGGCAGTTCAAGATCCTCAATATTCGTGCCAAAATCAAAATTATTCTTTAAAAGTTCAGCATATTTCTCAACATTCCTTCTGGAATTTCTGAAAACAATACACTGACCGCCATCATTGACGCTGTTTTCAATTAAAACAAGCTCGTCCTTATTTCCAAGGAATTCTTTTTTTCCGTCCCTTATCAGTGAGTGCCTGTAAACAATTCCAGTTTCCAACGGAACCGCCCTAAAATCTGATATTACGGTTTCGGCATTCATCCACATGGCCATTTCCTTAATGTTTGAAACCGTTGCTGAAAGCCCCAGAAGTATTATATCCGGATTAAGGTATAAAATTGAGGATATTACAGTTTCAAGTTTTGGCCCCCTGCTTTCATCTGAAATTGTATGAATTTCATCAAGTATAACAAAACCAAATTCATTTAGTATATCAGGGTCACGATGTATCATTGAGTCAGCCCTTTCTGACGTGCATACAATAACATCATAGTTCCTTACAAATGATGGTGGTATATCGTAGTCACCAATGGATATAGTTACCCTCATCCCAAGAGACCTTAAATTTAGAAGTTCCTGATACTTTTCCATGGCCAGTGACCTTAATGGAACTATGTAAAGTGATTTCTTGCGCTTGAGGAACGTTTTATATATTTCTATGTATGCAATTAGAGTCTTCCCTGAGGCGGTTGGAACGGAAACTATCACATTTTTTCCCGATATGAGTTTTTGGACCGCCTCCTCCTGATGTTTATATAATGAAAAATCATTATTATCTGTTAATTTTAAAAAATCTGCAGGAACTATTGATGTTAATTTCATTAAATCAATATTATTTTCATTATTAAATAAGTTTTTAAAAATTTACTTTTATTACTAATAAATATTATTTTGTTTTCTGTAATTTCTCAGGATTAAATTCATTAAGATAATTTATTATATCATTAAGTTCCTCTTTTTGCCCATTTTTTTCCAGTATAAATGAGTACCTTATAAGATTAATAATTCCCGGGCCTATTTTCTTAATTACATTTTTAAGAACAGTAAAATCATTAATGTCTGTGAATACGTTTATATATGGAAATTCCTGGCTTATTGTATCTATAATGGCCTCATTTTTGATCTCATCATTAAGTTCCATCAGGTTATTTACCAGCTTTTTACCGGAATCCGTTAAAAAATAATATTTTTTATTGTTTATAATTTTGGAATATATTAATCCTTTTTTTAATAAATTATTTATTGCGGGCATTAACGCACCATTTGATATATTCCTGTGGGTATTTGTGCTTAATATACGTTTTGCGAGGCCGTAACCTGTCATTTCCTTCAGGTTAAGTATATACAGTATTCTTAGTGTATAATCATTCATAGTTTCACATTTGATAAAGTTTTAATTAAATTTATTTTTTGTTATTTTTATTCATATTTTTTTCCTTTTTATGGCTGTGCCTTACCGCTGCTCCTATTATTATTAATATGGCTATTACAAGCACTATTGGAACAAGATATTCTGGTTTTATTATGTTATGTTCGATTTCCTCATCAGGTGATGGTGATACCTTTTCTGTAAATGTTGCGGTTTTGTAGAATACAGATTCCGTATTATTAAACCTGTATTCCACAAGGAGCTGAACAGGATAATTACCACTGTATACATCAGAAACATCGACTATAAATGTAACCCTCAGGGACTGCCCGGGTTTTAAGGAGGAGTATGTAACATTATCCGCATCCAGGGCTGCCAGTGGGTTTGATGATGGTATGTGTATTGATATTACACTTGGCATTAGCATGTGTATATTTAAATCCCTGAATGTCTTATTGCCTGTATTGTTTATATAAAATGTAATTATCTGTTTTTTCTCACCCGATACCAGTTTATCTGATGCCTCAGTTATTTTTAGATTAACATACTGATCTGAATTTATCCTTGATTTAAGTGTATATGTTATATTATACATTGAAAAATAAATAGGCGCGCTGCCTGAGACATTTTTGGCATCTAAATAGAATGTAAAGTTCATGATTTTCCCAAGCGGATAATACTTAATGCTATAATTTGCAGGTGATATAACATTAAAATATTTAGAATAAATTCCTGCGGTTACATTATTTGCATTGCTTGTTCCTGTATTTGATGTTACCACTGTTAATTTTATTCCCTTCTGATCCTGATATATCACAGGGGGATTTGTATAATATGTTACCACAGATAAACTGGGCTGGCCAATTGGAAGTGTAAAGTTTGCATTTGATGAACCAGATGATGTTGATAATGTTATATTTTCCTCATATAAATTACCTGATGCACTGGCGCTTATGTTCACCATCTGCATTATTGTATATCTATTCCCTGCTTTCAATGAAAGTGTGTATACTGATTTGACATCACTGTTAGGACCCGATATATAGCTGTAGCTAAAAGGTGATGTAAGGTTTATAAATCCACTTACATTTTCAGTTGCAAGTGCTGTGAATGTTACATAGAGTGGTACATCGCCAGAGCCAGGGGCTGGAAGCATGCTTGATGTCTGGTTGTACCAGTGCACACCTGTAACCTCAACAGGTGCCTGTGATGATGTAAACGCACTTTTATGGTCATTAACACCAGAATACTCATATGCAAGTAATCCTGAAGCAGCAAACATAAATACTATTAAAACAGCCAAAATTTTTTTATTCATTTAAATCACCTCTTGTGTTTTTTATAAGACTGGAGATGCCTATACTTATAATTACAAATATTATGCCTATAATGTATACCATGGTAAAGGCCCTTGATGACGGGAAATCATAGAATACAGGTATATAGTTCAATGATCCCATGCTGTATGGAAGTATTGATATTATCACAGGAACTGAATACATCGATTCAATTGATCCGGCTATTGCGGGTGCTATCGACATTCCTATTTCTCTAAAAACCGTATTCATACCTGTGGCCTCACCGGCCCGTTCATTTGGTGTTGAAATAAGCAATAGATTGATGACTCCCACCAGAATAAAGGAAAATCCTATTCCAAGAACCACCGCAGCATATATTATGTCAAATATGGTCGACCTGAAGAATATTAACATTATAAATGAAATAAGCCCTATTGAAAGTCCGGTAATCATTGATGCCTTTGGCCCCTTTTTCTCAGTTTCCAGTGATGCAAGTGGGGCTGATACCATGGCCATAACTGTTGCCGGCAGCATTATTATGCCAGACTCAAGAATTGTTTTTCCAAATCCGGCAGGCTCTGGATCCTGAAGCAATGTGGGCACTGTGAAGAATAGGAAGTACATACCTGACATGGCAAAGAGTCCCACAAAGTTTGCTATTAACACATTTCTTTTTCTGACAAGCTGTATGTTTATAAATGGATTTTCAGCATTTGATTCATACCTTACAAAAATGTAAAACAGGATGCCTGAAAGTATGAACATTGATATTATTGTAATTGAAGTCCATCCATAGGTTTGACCCTCAGATAAACCAAATATCAGAAATACCAGTGGGATTCCAAGAAGTGCAACACCGGCAAAGTCTATTTTTTCCCTTACAGGTTCCGCATAATCCTTAAGATAAAAATAGCTCAGGATAAACAGTGCAAATGCAACGGGAATTGCAGAATGATATGACCACTGCCACCCAAAATATTCGGTTATGTATGCACCTATAACAAGGCCTATTCCAGCACCAACGGCAAAGGTCGCACTCATTATCCCCTGTGCAAGTGCAAGTTCCCTTTTTGGAACAACATCATTAATTATGGCATATGCCAGTGGAAACATGCCAAATCCAATGCCCTGTATGACCCTTATTGCTATGAGCTCGTCCAGTGTGGTGGCAAATCCACCAAATGATACTGCAATGGCATATATCAGTGAAAGAATTAAAAATACCCTTCTTTTTCCAAAAACGTCACCGAGCTTTCCAAATATCCCTGCTGCAACGGTTCCTGTAATAATGTATGCAGTTATCACCCATGAAACATTATCGTATGTGGTATCAAAGAATTTTATAAACACAGGAATTGCAGGCACTATCATGGTTTCAACATATACAATTAAGGTACCCGCAAATGCCATGAGGCCGAGTATTATACCTGAATCTCTGTTTTTTGTTGTTATCATGTCTAAATAGACATGTCTAAAAAGTATAAATACTTAACCGGTAAACAATTAAAAAAAATAAATTTATTTTTATAATAATTATAATGATACAATTATAATGATTATTATGAATGCAATTATCATATAAACCATATAATAGCTTATTGAGCTGTTCATGATCCTGTATCCAATATATCTTGCACCATTTCTAAAACCCCTGGCGATTTTTATCATTGCAAACCAGAATATGTCAACCGTCTCCATACCTGATTTTTTGTTCCCTGTTTTTAATATTCTTTTTAAAATTAGTCTTATGCCACTGGAATATGAAAATGATGTGTACCCATCAAAATCTGATACACCATTGTTCCATGGCATAACCTTTCTGGTCTTCGGTTTTCCAAAAATTGCATATGTAAGCAATGAAAATATGATTATTAATACTAAAATATAAAATGGTGTTACCAGCCCAAAATCATTTTCATTAAATTTTGATTCTATCATAAATCCATTAAAAACCAGAACTTCAGGTATGCCAGATAAAAATTCTGGTTTAATAAATATTACGGATACAGCAAAAAGTAATATCAGCAAGAGACCGGTGGCAAGGACTGTATACGTTTTAAGATCATTTTTTTCTATTTTCTCATCATGTTTATCACTAAAATAATAAATTTTAAACATTGCAGCTGTGGCAAAACCCTCGCCGATGGCAAGTACAGAACCACCTATCAGGGAGGCAAGCCCGCTGATGCCTCCCAGGTACGCACCCATGAAAAATGATTCAAGGACCATCCATGTTCCAAGGCCTCCAATTCCGGGGAATAAACCGGATAGTGATGAAAAAATAAAAAATTTTCCGATTTTATTGGCACTGCTGGAATTCTTTGATACCATGCTGAAGTATTCCGCACCGGTATTGCCAACGGACATAAAAAGGCCTGTTTTTGCTATGGAATGCCCCATTGCGAAGATTACTACTGAAATAATTATAAACATCCTTAATATGTGATCATTAAATGTAACATAAAGGCCAATGGCTGACAGAAGGGTGCCGTTATTCTCTATGGTGCTAAACCCACCCAGTGATTTCATATTTTCCGATATATAAGCATAGAGTGATCCAAATATAACAGATATCACACCTATGGCGGTAAATAGGATTCCTATGGTCTGTGATTGTGGTGATAATAATGCGATTTTTGTTATGCCATATACACCCATAAGCGTCATGGTGGCGCTGAAAAGTGCAGATGAATTTGCCGGGGCACTTCCATGTGCTATTGGAAGCCACTCGCTTATCATAAATGGTGTTAACCCCATTTTTGACATTGCACCAATGGTAAAAATTAAAAGTACATAATCATTGGTTAGGATGTTAAATCCAAAATTGCCGGTATAAAAATATGACATAACCGCTGCTGTAATAATAAAAACTGTGGATATTTCAGAGAAAAACATAAAAACATAGGCCTCAGCATCATTCCTTTTATTGACAGCAACGGTAACATATGCAGGTATTGACATAATTTCCCAGCCTGTTATGAATATTAAAAAGTTTGATGAATAAAGTATAACCATCATGCCTGAAATTGTTAAAAGGAAAAGCGGGGAAAGCCATTTTCCGTAGGATTTTGAGTAGGATATGGAATATATTGATGATATTATCCATACGGCGCCTGAAATCATGTAAAAGTACGTTATATAATTATATCTGTTAAATGTGATAAAAATAAAGGCAATTGAGGATATTACGGATAATACATATGCAAACGTTCTGTATTTAATCGATACGGGTACAGAAATAAAAATTATTACAAGTGGAATATAATATAATATATTTATATTAATCACCTCTGTACCTTAAAATTGCAGATATGATTGAATATGGCGTTGGTGGGCAGCCAGCTATTTCCACATTGAATTTTTTATTTATGCCTGAGCCAATAATTCCACCTGAAAGTGTGCATGCCCCCATTGCTATTACTATTTTTGGATCTGGCATTGCGTTATATGCCTCCTCTATTATTTTTTCCATGCCGTTTGTATAAACACCCATAATAACAAGGGCATCGGCATGCCTTGGAGTTTCAGCCTCAAATATGTTAAACCGGTTTGCATCATACTGTGGAGAAAATATCGATTTTAATTCTGCATTGCATGCACCGCATGTGCCTGAGTCAATAGGATACAGGTAAAATGATCTTTTAAATATTTCAGGCATTTTTCCATGGATGTTATATATATTCTGGTTACCGGTTGGTCTTAAATCGCACCTTCCACAGAAAATGCATTTTTCCTTAATCCATGTTCCATTACTTATGGCACCTGTTGGGCAGTCATAACTGCTTTTTCCCTCAAGAACTGATGGATAATCAGGTTTAAACATGCTTTCATCGGGATTTTTTTCAGTTTTTATTCCCTTTTTTATACCGTTAAGAAACCATAGTGTCATATAAAATTCACCCCCATTTCAGAAACCCATATGCCAAAACTTTCCCATACAAAAAAGAAATCTGTGAAGATATTACCAGGCAGTGCCTTTTTAAATGCATAAAGATTAAGAACCGATGGTGATGACATTATTATATCAGATATTCTGCCATGATCAATTTTAACATAATAAAATATGTCTCCCTGCGGGGATTCAATTCTGGCGGCCCCCTCACCAGATTTATTTAAATCATATTTTTTCATGTAATGTTTTTTAATACCTGTATTTAATATTATATCACATGCTGAAAATATTTCATTGCTTCTAACCATGAATCTTGCAAAAACATCACCGGAACTGTACGTGCATATCTTATAACCATCATAGAGTAATGATTTTGAGTCAATTCTGGCATCATACTTAAGGCCGGCTGCCCGGGCAGCAGGGCCAATGGAATTTACATCCTTATATATTCCATTCTCCTGTAGCCTGTCCATAAATATCTTTGATGCCAGGAGGTCATTATACAATAATCTGAATTCCTTTTCAATATCACCAATTTCTTTTAAAACATAATCAATATTCCCATTAACCATGTTTATTAAATTTGCACCGAAGAAAAATCTGTGCCTGAATGATACTGAAATGATCCTTGATACCCTTTCTATAATGTAAGAGACCTGCTTCTCTGGTACGGAAAAACCTGCAGACTCACATAATCCCTTAATGACATGCAGATTTGATCTTATCCTTTCAAGTTCTATTTCAATTATTCTTTCATTGTTTGAATCAGAATTTTCTATTTCCAGGGCATCCTCAACTGCAAGCAAAAAGCATACTGAATTTGATGCGGCATGGTATCCATTTACCCTCTCTATTTTTAAAAGTGCAGTGTATATATCATCATTAATAATTTTAATATCCCTCATCTTATAAGATGGATTAACATCAACATTTTTTATTATCTCGCCTGGGGTTTGAAGGGTAAATCCTATGGATTCCTCAAGGCCGCCAGCAGATGGTCCATATGCAAAATTTATCTCATCTGGATTTTTTTCATACATTCTGCTTTCTTCATCCATTACTGAAATAAAGCCCTCAGAGTATATACTGTAATTTTTATATTTTCCTATCAGCCTGCCAGATTTAATCCCATTTTTATAATATTTCATTTATTATCACCAGAAATACAATTCCAATAAAAATGGCAATAATACCTGAAATAAGGGGTATTATGGAGCCATTTGTTTCATTATACTTATAATCCCCCTTAAATATCATTTTTGAAACATTCAAATTAATGGAGACAAAGGCAATAAAAATTGAGATTAAAATAATTATGAACTGTGCATAGTAATGTATTGTAATCACCGAATAAAGTATAAGAAATTCTCCAAAAAACGTTCCATATGGTGGTGTCCCGGTAACAGCAAAGGATGATATTAAAAGGGATGAGGAAACGATCTTATTTTTCATAAATCCTGAGATATTATTAATATCCTTCGTCCCGGATATCTTCATAATTTCTCCGGTTGAATAAAATGCACCAGCCTTGCCAAAACTGTGGGCCAGTAAAAGAACAAGGGAGCCAACAAGCCCGGCATATGTACCTGTACCAATGCCAATTAATGCCATGTTCATATTCTCCATTGTTGAGTATGCGAACATTCTCTTGTAGTTGTGCTGGTAGGTTAAAAACAGCGCCGCAAATAAAACTGATACCGTGCCTGCCCACACGAATATTTCAGGCATGGGATATATCTCATATATTCTGTAAAGTACATAAAGTGCTGTTGGAAGTAAAACACCGGAAAACATGGCACTGACCGGGGCAGGTCCCTCACTGTGCGCATCCGGAAGCCATGTGTGCATTGGAAAAACCCCAACCTTGGTACCAAATCCAACAAGGGCTATGCCAACAGCAAGCCTTACAGGCAGATCACCAGTGCTGGACCGGTATATAATTGCGGTAACTTCCAGTGTATGGAATGAATAATATATGAGTATTACAGATATAAATGCAAATGTAACCCCTGCAGAAACTATAATTATGTAACGCCATGTGGCCTCAAGCGATGCATCATTTTTTTCTGTTATTATTAATAGTGCTGATGATATGGTTGTTGTTTCAATACCCACCCACATGAATCCATAATTATTAACCATAAGTGCAAATTCCATTGAGATGTAAAAAAAGTTCATCAAAAGGTAATAATTTTTTTCTGTAATTCCCCTATTCTCGATTCCCTCTATGTATTTTCTTGAATAAAGTAGTGACATTAAATATACTGATGAAACCATTAGAATAAATATAAAATTTATCCTTGTTATGAAGAAAAACCCTTTATAATTAAGGCTGAAATATAATGGTATTAGCATTATCATTTCCAGAATGGCCCCGGCAACAGATGCATTTTTAATGCTTTTATAAAAAGCGCTCGCTATAAGTGGAATTATAAGTATAATTAAAGGTACTATTATCATCCCCTCAACTCCTCCATTCTTTCATGTACATTTTTTTCAATGCTTATAACAGAGAATATTACAACAAGTATTAGCACATCCAGAAAAACACTGCTTTCTATTATTATTGGAACCGGCAGCAGAAATGTTCCAAGGATAATCAGTGAGTTTTCCTCCTCCACATAGCCAAGGATCTGTGCAATGGTTCTTCTTCTAGATGCAATTAAAAACAATCCCTGAAAGAATAATAGAAGTGGGAATAGTATTATGTTCTTTATAGGGAATATGATGGTTTTTATTTTTATAAAAGAAATTGAGTATACAATAAATATTGATGCTATTATGAATATGAGGTCAAGTATTAGCAGGTATGTTGTGCTTACCCTTGGCTCATACACATAGCTCAAACTCCTTGGTATTCTTTTTATTAAGAAATATGTAACCAGAAATACCCTTAAAATTATTACAAGAATGCCAAGTATTATAAATGTATAATTTTTTAGCATCATACCAAGCATGAAGGCTATAATTGCAATAATAAGCGATTGAAATGCCAGTGTTAAAACCATAGATCTAAGATACTTGTTGCCCTGAATGTAAAATCCGGTGATAACAAGTACAGCAGATATTAAATAAATAAGTGTATAAATTATGTTCATCCAATCACCTCTGTTAAAATCAGGAAAAGTATTGAGAAAATAAAGGCCACAGCAAGAAAGTCTACAACCTTAAACAGTCTTAGCTTGGCCATGGTTGTATCTATTATGAGCACAATAATTATAAGAAACAACCATTTTAAAAACATTACAGGTATGTTTAATAAGAAATCTGGAAATGTGTTTGTTATTCCCCACGGTATTAAAAACACATTTAACAGGACCGACCCAAGCAGATACTGTTTAATGTATGAAGACCATTTATTTACTGCAAGCAGCTTGCCACTGTATTCATAATCTATTCCAGAATCTATCATTCCCATTTCCTGGAGACCCTCACTCTGTGTGGGTATCCTTCCAGATTCATAAATGAAAATCATGAAAAACGCAAAAATGGCAAAGATATGAACAAGGCTAAGATTTGATAATGGATGGGATATCAGATAATTATTGGTTACATAGGGATTGTTTGTGCCCGTTATAAGTGCCACTGCAAAAAACACCGTTATAAGTGTCCCCTCACTAAAAAAATTAAATGATAAAATCCTTGATATTCCAAGGGATGAAAAATTGCTTCCCGAGTCCATGGTACCAGCAATTTTAACAAATGCCGCCACAGAAAACAGTATTGCACCAGCAAAAAAATCGCCCGATGCGGTAAATATAATGGGCCTTGACATAAATACGGGAATAATAAGTGCAATTAAAGAATATATTCCAAAGGCAATATAGGGTGCGACTATAAAAAGCCGTGTTGATTTAAAGCTTATTAATGTCTCCTTTTTAAGGAGCTTAAAGATATCATAATAAGGCTGAAATATGCTAGGTCCATGCCTTGATTCAATAATGGCCTTTAACCTCTCAAAGATACCTGCAAATAACGGGGAAGCAAGAATAACGAATAAATATTGAGATAATGTCTCCACAACCAGATGAATCATGGGTATCACCAAGTAGACGTCATCAGCCCTCTGGCATTGTGGAGACGTCATTCCATACCGGTATATTATTTTTCATTATTTAAAATTTATTTTTAATTTGCTTACATATAATGACATTTATAATATTAAAATGGTCCTAATTTTTAAATAAATTTAAAAAAAGGAATTTAAAAAATATTCATAAAATTAACTGCTGTATTCAAAGTCCTTTTCCTCTATTGTCCCCTCCTCTTTAACATGTTTGGTAAGGTACATTACAAGTGTTATAAGGCCTACAACGAGCAGATTTATGCCAAGCCCTATAAGGCCTATGTAAACCTCAAAGAAGTATTTATAGAATGATACTGTTAGATTCATCTGTATAAGCATTATAACTGTTATTACTAGGCTTACGAACCATCCTATTCCAACAGACCACTTGTTTAATTTCCTTGTGTATAATGAAAGAAAGACCGCCGGTAATGTTTGAAGAACAAATGCACCGCCAAATGTCTGTAAGAATATTATCTGCCTTGATGCGGCCGGCACAAATGAGAATAGCAGGGCACCAAGAATAACAACCACCACCATTATCCTTGTAACAATGGATTGCCTTGCGGATGAGGCCTTTGGATTTATGTATTCAAGATAAAGATTTCTTGTAATAAGGTTTGCGGATGCCAGTGCCATTATGGATGATGGTACTATGCTGCCTATCACAACCGCGGCAAATGCAAAGGATGAGAACCATGATGGGAACATATGTTCTATTAGATACGGAAATGCAAAGCTGCTTGCCGGTGCACCATGCTTACCGTCAAATGGCATTCCCAGAACGGCAACTGCGGCCACACCCAATAATGTGACAAATAGCAATAAAACGCTGTATAACGGTAAAAGGGATGAATTCTTTTTTATTGTGTTTGCATCCTTTGAACTTAAGGCCCCGGTAAATGCATGAGGATACAGGAATAGGGCAAGTGCAGACCCAAATGCCAGTGTAACGTAGCCGGCATCGAGTGCAGGGGATATATTAAGGTTTAATCCTGCCAGTTTTGCCTCTGAAAATATTGTGCCAAAGCCTCCGAGTTTTATTGGCACAACAATTATTATTGTAAGAACAGCAGCCCATATAAGAACATCCTTAACAATGGCTGTCAGTGCTGGACCCCTTAGGCCACTTATAAGTGTAAATCCTGCAACAAAGAGGAATGCCACTATAAGGCTTAACTCAACGGGAAGCTTCATTGAATCCAGTAATACCTCTATGCCAACTATCTGCAATGCTATATATGGCATTTCGGCAACAACACCTGTTAGTCCAACAAGAAGGGCAAGAAATCTTGATGAAAATCTATCCTTTACATAATCCCCTGCTGTTATGTATCCCTTATTTTTTGAAACCGCCCATAATTTTGGCATGAATATATAAACTAACGGATACACAAGAACAACATAGGGTACTGCAAACATGGCAAGCCCGCCGGCTGATGCCTCAAGGCCCGGCACCGCTATAAGTGTGTATGCAGTATATATATCACCACCTATAAGGAACCATATTATTACGGTACCAAACCTCCTGCCGGCCAGACCGTATTCAAGCTCATTCTCAAGACTTGCAACCCTCTTCCAGAATACGGCAAGGAAACCCACAACAATGGCAAAACCTATAAGGCCGAAGAACAGGATATAATCGAGATCATTGTACATGCTTATCACCATTTTCCTTTCTTTCATTTAAATATACTATGCTTGTGAACAGCGCAGTTAGAAATATCCATAGCATCTGAAACCAGTAGAAGAAAGGAAACCCACCAAGAGATGGGGAACTCCTGTTGTACAGTGTTATTCCAAAAAGCAATACTATAAAAGGTATTGCCAGTAGTATTATATTTATTACTTTCATTAGTAGGCTCATATATTATAAATATTTAAACTTTACCTAGCATTTATTATACGTAATCATTTTATTATTGTCTTCTAAAAATTGCATAAAAAATTTTTTAAGATTTTTTATCAGTAATCATAATAATTTTATTAAGCCTTAACTAAATATTTATTTAATTCCATTTCATTAACATTATGTGTTTAATGAAGATGAGGTTGTTGAAAAAATTAAAACGTTCTTAAAGAGCAGGCTTAATGGTAAAATCGCGGTGCTTGGAGTCAGCTCTGGAATAGATAGCTCCCTGGTTTTAAAATTACTTTCGGTTTCAATAAATACAAATAAAATTAAGGCAATTTTTATGCCTGATAGATTTACCAGGGAATCAGATTATGATGATATAAAGGCACTTGAAGATAATACCGGTATAAGGATAGAAACCATTAATATAGAGCCTGTATTTTCTTCATATATTGCAATTTTGGGACATACCGATAAAAAAATTGAGGGAAATTTAAGGTCAAGAATCAGGGCCACCATACTGTATTATTTTGCAAATCAGTATAACGGCCTTGTAATAGGAACAACAAATCGTACCGAGTATCTTCTTGGATATTATACAAAATTTGGTGATGGTGCATGTGATATTGAACCCATTGAATTCCTTTATAAAACAGATGTAAGAAAAATATCAAAATATCTTGGCATACCAGATTCTATAATAAACAAAAAACCCTCAGCAGGTCTCTGGGAAAACCAGTATGATGAGGATGAGCTCTCAATGCCGTATCATAGGGTTGATCAGATCTTAATTGATATATTTGATAAAAATATTCGAAAGGATACTGACGATTATAAAAAAATTATTGGCATATACAACAATTCCGAGCATAAAAGGAGAATGCCAGAAACACTGAACTAAAATGTTTATATCGACAATTACATATGAATACTACGAGATAAGTTTTATTTTAATAATAGCAGCGTTTTCCATACCAATATCGAGGAAGGCATCAACTGTATACATACCGGTTCTCATTGTATTTGGCCTGATTTTTGGGCCGGTTCTCGGATTAATATCACATGGCTTTGCCATCTATTTATTATCATCATTTGGAACTGTTGGAATCGGCCTGCTTGGTCTTGTAATTATCCTTTATTATGAATCACATAATATAAATCCAAGAATTTTAAGGAGATACCTTTATAAAATTGCCTCCCTAGATACTATAGGTATGGTTATTACTGCAGTGGGTGCTGGGATATTCTTCTCAATTTTAACAGGTGCACCTTTTATAATCGGATTTTTATTTGGTGCAATCATTTCCCCAACAGACCCCGCATCACTGATACCGACCTTCAAAAAAATAAAAATTAGGGATGATGTATCTGGAACTTTAATAGGAGAAAGCCTTTTTAATGATCCGCTTGGCATAATACTTTTAACAATAGGGATCGCCCTTACAGCACCAAGCGTATCATATTCCATGCTTTTTACATTTCTTTATAATCATACAGGAATTATATTTGGCTCAATCTCATTTCTTATGCTGGAAATAGCCGTACCATCCGCCATAGGAATAGGACTTGGATTTATTATAATATACTTAAACAGGTATTTTAATTTTGAAAACCTGCTGGTTGCACTTACACTGGGTATTGTCCTATTTGAATTTACATCACTCCAGGCAATAAGCATAACACCATTTCCAGCCATAATAGCAACAGGTGCAATAGTTGGTAACTATTCCGATAAAAGCATATTCTGGAATCGTGAGACAAGCTTTAATGAAAATTTATCATTTATGGCACAGTCAGTTATTTTTATCCTCCTTGGAAGTATTCTGACACGTGTGCAGCTTATTAATTATATATTCTTTGGGTTTATAATATCCTTACTTGTTATATTCGTTATCAGGCCACTTGCGGTGTTTGCATCCCTAAGCATTTTTGATTTTAGCAAGAATATAATAAAATTTGATACCAGAAGCAAAATATTTATGTCACTGGTAGGACCGCGGGGGGTTGTTCCTGTTGTGCTTTCAACCGTACCATTTGTCATAGGCTCACAGGACCATATAAAAATATTGATACAGTACGGTGCAATTATATATGCATCAGTCTCATTTGTTGTTTTAATATCAATAATACTCCAGACCATCTATGTCCCATATATTGGAAGGATTCTATTTGGTGATGATAAGGGTGATGAGGTATCATAAAATTTATACGCCATTCTGTAATAACCATGTAGGGCCGATAGATCAGCGGTAGATCGCTTCCTTGGCATGGAAGAGGGCAGGGGTTCAAATCCCCTTCGGTCCATTATATAAAAATTAAAAATTCCAAAATAAATTTTAAAAATCAAAACAAACAGGAAACTAAAATTTTAAAACAATTAATACGTGATAAATATACTGCTGAAACATTTCTAAATAATTAATTATAAAAATACCTGAATTAATTAAATTTATACATAATTTGTAAAAAGTTTTTAAATAATATGATTTATTTAAAAAAAGTATGAACACAAAAACAATTGATGTATTAAGATGGCTTGCAATACTGGGCTCATCCATATGGGCAGGAATTCACATGACACTGCTTGGTATAAAATTACCATACATAGTAAAGGTATTTTTTGGATTTGTAATTGCAATATCCATAGTATCCGCAATGATATACGTTAGTGATAAAAAGAGTTTTTATCTTCCTGTTTTTATTTTTTATATTCTTGATACAGCCTTATTGCTTGAATCAAGAATAACCATTGCTCCGGTATTTGGAAAAAGATTACCATGGACTGCATCTGCCCTGGACAGTATAATTTTGGATGTTATACTGATTATATTATCCGGCATCATATATTTTATTGGAAGAAAATCCAATTAATCCCTTATTTTTATTGTACTATGGCCTAAAACTTTAACTTATATAATCAAAACCTTAATTATATTTTTAAGTTTAGGTTAATTAAACATTATACAGGTGCAAACATTTTGGCCACAGGTCGTTAAGGTCTACCCAGAGGTATACCCATTTATCAAATTCGGAGGCAGCAAAGGATATGAAATCAAAGCTTAAGGAGCTTTTTCAGGCAAAAATAGGTTTAAATAAAAAGGCTCAAAAAATACATGAACCTGCACATATACTTAATGGGGCTGGCCGGGTTTGAACCGACGACCACCTGGTTATGAGCCAGGCGCTCTACCTAGCTGAGCTACAACCCCTTCCAAGCATTATTACTTTTTCACTTTTAAATCTTTTTAATGAGCGCCGTCAGTCGGGTTTGAACCGACGACCGCTCGGTTAACAGCCGAGTGCTCTACCTACTGAGCTATGGCGGCACTGTTATTAGTAATTACATTCTTATTTTTAAGATTTTCCGTTTTTAAATATTAATAAAATTAAAATTCAAATCTTAATTTACCATCCTCATTTATATTAACTCCATTTATTTTATTTATAACTAATTTGATTCTGTATTTATCCTCCATTATGGAATGTTTTTCAAATAATTTAGCCGCATCATTTGTAAAAAACAATCCATCATTTGGGCCGCATCCTGAGGGTTTTAGATACATCCTCATTTTTATATTGGAGAGTTCTTTAAGATCCTCTGTATTTAAATAATCCTTAATGGCATATACAGAAATTATCTCAACATCCATTTCTGAATCATTTTTAATGCCAAGTTTTGATGATAGATATAATGATCTGATGGGTATATAAAATCTTGATGCATCATCATAGGCAGGTCTTAAAAATTTTTCAGACTTGATAATCGAATCCACTTCTATCATTGTATGCATAATTTCATAATTATAAATAAAAATAATCATATTGAAAATAAAATTTACCAGATTATTATTTTTTCATGTTTTCTATTTTCTTTATTGTATCCATTAAAAACCATTTCAAAATCTGGATGATTCCATACCGGTATCTCCCCCCTAAATCTGGCCGGGGCATGTGGATCTATTGTAATAAGCCTTTTTATCTCATTTTCCCTTATCTTCCCGCGCCATACCTGTGACCACGCAATGAAAAATCTCTGCTCAGGTGTAAATCCATCTATATTTTTCCTTAATTCAGGATGTTTTCCCAGATGTTTTTTCAATGCTGCATAGGCTATTGTTACGCCGCCTATATCCGCAATATTCTCCCCAAGCGTGAGCCTGCCATTAACCTTTAGTCCGGGAAGTATTTCCAGTGAACCATAAAGTTCTGCAATTTTATTTGCAATATTATTAAAGGCATCCTCATCCTCCCTTGTCCACCAGTCTGTTAAATTTCCATTTTCATCAAAATGACGCCCCTCATCATCATAACCATGCGTTATTTCATGTGCTATTATGCCGCCTATGCCACCATAATTCACCGGGTCATCCATATCAGGATCAAAAAATGGTGGCTGAAGAATTCCAGCAGGAAACACAATTTCATTTGCAAGCGGGTTAAAATATGCATTTACTGTGGGGGGCGTCATCTCCCACTCGGTATGGTCAACAGCCTTTCCTGATCTATTAATCTGCCTGTTTATTTCAAAAATTTCTGATCTGAATACATTTCCAAAATAATCATCCGGTCTGATTAAAAGACCCTTATAATCCCTGAATTTTTCTGGATAACCTATTTTTGTTGTAAACCTTGAGAATTTATTAAGCGCCCTTGATTTTGTTTCATCACCCATCCATTTTACATTTTTTAATCTCTCACTAAATGCATCCTTTATGTCATTAACCATTATTTCCATTTTTTTCCTTGCATTCTCACCAAAATATTTTTCTACATAAAGTTTACCAAGGGCCTCACCAATGGATGCATCAATAACCTTCACAGCAATCTTCCACCTATCCTCCTGCTTTTCCTGCCCCAAAAGAATCTGCTTATAGAATCTAAAATTTTCATCCCGTACCTCCCTGTGCAGGAACGGTGCAGACTGATTCAGAACGTTCCATATCATGTAATGCCTTATTTTTTTTATGTCAAAATTTTCAATTATTTGCGATACACGCTCAAAGAATTCGGGCTGGCCTATTATAACATAGTCTGATGGCATATTTATGAACCTGAGAAAGCGCAAAAGATTTAACCCGGTAAATTTATTTTTTAAATCTTCTAATTCCATTTTATTGTAGTTTTTTTCAGGATCTCTTAGCTCCTCCCTGGGCCTGCTGGCCCCTGCAAGCTCCATTTCAATTTCAAGCACATCATTTACCGCCATTTCAGGATTTTCAAGCCCATAATAGCCAAAAATATTTTTTACATATTTTTTGTATTCATTCAGAATTCCTTTAAAATTAGAATTAAGGTAATACTCACGATCAGGAAGTGATAATCCTGACTGTCCCATGTAAAATCCATATATATTACTATTTTTTGCATCTGGTTCTGTTCCAATATCAAAAAATAAGGAAAAACCCTGCATTAAAAGGTTTGCCATAAGATCAGGAATTTTGCTCCTGTCATTAAGTTCCTGTATTTCACTGATTATTTTTTCAACAGGCTGGAATTTTATTTTATCTATTAGGTCAGTATTCATTGCAGATTTATAGAAATCACCAACAATTTTTTCCTCATAATTTGGGTCTTTTTTTGTAGATGCCTCCTCACATATTTTTCCAAGCAATTTTTGATTCCTATCATACAGAATAGAAAATGCCTCATACCTTACCTTGTCTGGGGGTATTTCATACCTTTCAAGCCATTTCCCGTTGGCAAATGTATAAAAATCCTTAAAAGGATCAATGCTTTTATCCATGTATTCCACAGAAAATTTTAATTCCTTTTCCAGATCATCCATTATTTCTAATATCAGTATTTTATTTAAAAATTTTGAGCATATTAATTATTTAATAAATTATCCCTCCAGTATTTTGAATCAAAGCGGTCATCGCACAGATATATATTTGCCATGTCATCTGGAGATCTCGTTGACCGTCCAGCTGCCTGTTTTATTTTTATGAGTGCATACTCATAATAAAGTATGCTGTATATATTTTCACCGCTGAGTGTTTTTTCAAGATATTTTATCTTATTTTTCCTGTAATCATCAAGTGGCATCAATGGCAGGCCTGCTATAATAACATCACTTATCAGGCTTCTGTTATTCTTTGTTATCTGTATGCCCTCAAGAAGCCTGCCGCCATGAACTGAAAAAATAATTAATTTATCAGATAGAGCCTTTTTAATTATTAATGAGTATGTTAATTTTTTATTTTCAAAGACAGAAAAAGGCCTTAATTCATCAGGTAGGTAATCTGCAATTCCAGGAATTCTCTTATCATGGTCTCCATAAAGTATTTTATATGATGGTACAGCAACAAGAACAGAATTTATTGAGTTACTGTATGTTTTTATGATAAATTCCATATATTTTTTTAAAATATCTGACCAGATCTCAGTATTATCCCGGTATCTGCCAAGTGTTGAAAAACCCTTTACGATACTATATTTTTTAACACCACCAGTATTGTAAAATATATCATTTACCCTTATATACAGCATATTCTCAAAATTCCAGATCTTTGAAATATGATCAGCGGATGGCATGGTTCCGGACATGAATAACACGGGCTTATTTTTCAAAAATTTAAGATATTCTGATGTATTATAGTACATAATCCTCAGTCTTTTATATGGATCGCCCCTCTCTGGATAAAATTTTTGTGAGTATATATCACCATTTTCAAGCCTCTGTGCATCATAAAGAAAGTTATAAACAGTCTCCAGGTAATTCCTCCTTCTTTCCTTTATGGGTCTGTTATCATTAATTGCCTGAAATTTTTCAGAAAAAATTTGGATATAATTAATATCACCGAGCCTTGATTTCACATCATCTGAAAACCTGAAAAGTTTTAAATCATCACCCGATTTTGTGCCCTCAATATCCTTTTCAAGTTTCTCCAGGAGCAGATTTGCGCCTATTCTTTCATGGCATTTATATTCCTCAAGGGGAAAGGTATCCACAAGTTCATTAATCGAACCATTCACTGTTTTTTCTGATATTGATCTTCCAAAGTTTTCAATGACCGAATCTATGTTGTGTGCCTCATCGAAAATAATATAGTAATCGTTTATATCCATGGATTCCTCACCCTCTGTCCCATGAAATATATTAAATCTGATTGATGGATTTAAAAGGTAATTGTATGTCATTGCCACAACAGTTGCATTTTTCATTGAGGACCTTACAGAATAATACGGGCAGTATGCGGTTATATTGCCATTGCCAGTCTGGATTAGATTTCCCTTTGAATCCCTTTTAATTAAATTATTATTTATGTCATTACGGATGTTTTCAATGGATAATGATATTATTTTGTTATAATAATCATCCGGTGGCATTTTAATATGCATATCAATATCCATAATTTTATCCTTTAAAATACATCCCTTGCAGACGTTTTTCTGTGATTCCTCATCAGAATCATACCATCTCTCCTTTAACGGACAAAGTGTGCTTTTTCCATAAAGGTATATTACCGGTAGGTCAAAATATTTAATATTATCCTCATAAAGCCTGGTGAATTCATTATGTGTCCTTGTTACATAAATGAGCTTTTTGCCTGACATGAATGATAAATATAAAATAAAGCTGGTTTTGCCGGAACCTGTTGGGGCCTCAAGGGCTATAACATTTCTGTCCTCAAGATTTTTTTCAACCGTGCCAAATAAATGGCCCTGCCATTCCCTTGGATGAAAAGGTTCCATGTTATTATTATGATAAAATAGTATTTAACAATTGATTAATATAATCTCGTTGTCTCAAGATTTTTCATGGAAATGGTTTCAACACCAAATTTTGCATGGATTAGACGTGCAAACTCATAGCACTTGTCCCCATCCCCATGGTTTACAAGTATTCTCTGCGGTCTTGGCTGCATGGTTCCTATAAAGTTTATTAGCTGTTTTTTTGTTGAATGCCCTGAGAATCCCTCAGCATTTTCCACATTCATCTTTATATCAAATTTGGTTGATTTGCCATTCTCTGAAAGTGTTACTGATGATGCACCATTCTGTATGCGCCTGCCAAGCGTTCCATCGGCCTGGTATCCAACAAATGCGAGCGTGTTATTCTCTGATGAAACAAGTGCCTTAAAATATTCCAGAACAGGGCCACCGTTCATCATGCCCGCTGTTGCCAGTATTACCTTGCTATCCGGATCATCTATTACATCATCACGCTGTTTTTTTGTATCAACGCTATGGAATATTGGGCTTAAAAATGGATTGGCACGCTTTACCATTATCTGTTCCCTTAGCTCCCTGTTGAGATATTCAGGGTATGCGGCATGAATTGCGGTCGCCTCCATAATCATACCATCCAGGTAAACCCTGGTATTTTCAGGTATCAGCTTGTTTCTGTATGCGTCCTCAAGAACAAGCATTACCTCCTGGCTCCTGCCCACAGCAAAAACCGGTATAAGTACAGTGCCATGTTTGTCAAAGGTGCGGTTTACAACATCAACAAGTGTATTGTACGCCTCCACCCTTGTATATGAATAATCATCACGGCCAGCATACGTTGATTCTATCATTAAAGTTTCTGCCCTTGGGAATCTGTTAACTGCAGGATTAAACAACCATGTCTTCTCATATTTTTGATCACCACTTAAAACTATATTATATAAGCCCTCGCCTATGTGAAGATGCACTGCAGCAGATCCAAGTATGTGGCCTGCATTATAAAGTGTTAATCTTATATCCGGCGTTATATCTGCCGTTTCGTTGTATTTCAATGTGATTGTTCTTTTCAATTCCTCCCTTATGTGCTTTGATTCATATGAGATTTTATGCCCCTCTGAATGCGCAACCTTAACATAGTCATTCTGAAGAAGGGCGGCCAGATCCCTGGTTGGTGCAGTTGTGTAAACCGGCCCCTCATAGCCGTATTTGTATAACAGCGGTACAAGACCTGAATGGTCAAGATGTGCATGTGTTAAAACAACAGCATCAAGTGATGTAAACGGTTGTATTTCAGGGACATATAAATATGGTGCCTCCTCCCATGGCTGTTCAGGATCATTAACATTTATCATGCCACAATCAACAAGAACCTTTGAATTGTTTGTTGATATAAGTGTGGCACTTCTGCCAACCTCACGGTGGCCGCCAAGTGCCGTTATCCTTATCCATGTTTCACCCGGCATTAATGGCGTTGTAAGCTTAACCCCAAGATTATGCAAGAATTCCTTTCTTTCCTTTTTTACATCCCTCAGGTATTCCCTGACCTCCTTTACAGTTCTTGAATACATGGGCGGTGCCCTTACTATTCTTGGAGACCAGTTTGTCTGTGATTTTATTTCCTTTATTATATCCGAGTTTGTTACTATTGAGGGCTCGTCAAGCTCTATGACGGCCTCTCCAGTATCCGGCTCAAAATAAAGATCCTGAAACCCTGCATCCTTCGGAATTAATTCCTGTATTTTTTTTGATGCGGAATCCTCGTCAAGCATAATGCTTGGATCAGGCCTTATTGCTATTCTTCTTCTTAGTTCCTGCGCGATCTGCCTTGCAAGGTCATCCCTTTTTGAGAATAATTCCTCATCCTTTGTGTAGACTATTATTGTTGAACCCTCATAGTCTATCTCTGTAATCTTATTTCCGGGATAAAGCCTGTCAAATATATTTTTAGCTTCGCTTAGATAATCACGAAAAGACATTTATAACACCTTAAAATTAATAAAAAATTTATAAAATTAATTTAAGTTTCTTTATCCTGGATAAAATCTCATCCTGGGATAAATAGTAGAAACCCTTTTTAGGATCGACAACACCAACCTGTATCATATTTCCTGATGCTGAATCCCTCTGTTTGGATACACTTATTGATTTTATTACAAGATCAATGGCATCATCAAGCTTTAAATCGGGGGAATATTCAGCCTCAAGAACACCGTAAACATACGGAGAACCAGAGCCGGTGCTTGCGTAAATATCCTCAACCGCACCACCGGCAGCATCTATTGAATATACGTGTGGCTTTTTATCATAACCGCCTATTAAAAGCTGTACCATGTAAGGATAAAACTTACTCTGATTTAACATATTTGAAAGCAATGTGGCCGCAGCGTCCAGTGGCATGTTAATCTTTCTCTGAACCCTGTAGAGCTCCATCTCTGCCCTCATGTATCTAACAAGCACCTGGGCATCTCCAACAAGGCCCGCTATGGTCATCCCTGCATAGGTGTCAATCTGGTAAAGCTTCTGAGCGTTCTTATTTGAAATGAAGGTTCCCATGGTCGCCCTGCTATCGGTACCCAAAATAACGTAATCGCCGGCAGTTATGCCGACTGTTGTTGTTCCAGTTTTCAATACATCCATATTATAATCCCTCTCTGACATAATTAATCCATCCAAGATAATTATTAATTGTAAATAACAAATAGTATATTTAAATTTTCTATGGGATGCAATTGACCATATATTTATATATCATTCGGCCTCCCTGCTTAAAACATCAGATATATGCTTTAATATTTCACGTTCAAGTATGGTCCCTATAAATTTCCCCCTCTCATCAACCACGGCAACTATTGGCGGGTCAGTTTCCCTAAAAATCTTAATAAGATCTGTTGCCGGTGCATTGCACCTGACCTTTATGGCCGGAACAATTCTCCCCTGCGAGACCGTATATGTTCTAAGTTTGTTCTCTCCAAGTGTTACCATGTCACTTAATAAAAGTTCACCAACAACACGGTTATTTGAATTTGTAACTATAACCGCCCTGGAATTAAGGTCCGTGCATATTTTAAATGCAAGGCTTATGGGATTTTTTACATTTACAGAAACTGTTTGAAGTGTCTTGGCAATATCACACGCCTTTAAATTTTTGAATTCTGAATTAACAATTTCCCAGACATATCTTGATTTTTTCACCGGTATAACAGGCGCATTGATGTTAAATAATAATGGCACCATTAATGTTAATAAAGTTATTGCTATCATAATTATTGAATAATCATAGCGGCCAACAAGTGAGAGTGTTAAAGCAACAACAAGAAGGGCCGCATCAACACCGCCGTTAACAGAAGTGCCAAGCGCATTTTTCCATGGCTGCACTTTTATAATTTTTGATGTTACAAATCCTGCAATGGGTTTTATTAAAAGTGCTATTGCAAAGATTAAGAGTCCAAGTATAATGAGGGCAGGTGTAATTTTAACAAAGTACAGACCTAGGCCGATAAAGAATAACGGCTCGAACAGCCCGTATGTTACTGTGGATATCTTCTCTGCTATAATGGGCCTATCATTTATAAAATCCCTTAAAATGATTCCAATAAAGAGGGCGACTATGGCGGAATTAAATCCGTAAAGTTCACCTATAAAGCCAAGTATAAATATAAATCCTATTATTATGGCTATTGTAGTTTCGTGTGCCTTTGAATTTGCATCCATTTTTTCAAGCAATCTTATTAAAATGTATTTGCTAAAAAGTATTATTACAACAATTGAGGCTATCAGTTCAAGTGATGTTAATAGTACATTTATGAATGTTATTGGCTTATTGTGAAAATCTGAAATAAAGGAAAATAATATAACTGCAGAAATTTCTATTGTTACGACCTCCTGAAAAATCTTATTTCCCTCCTCAGTTTTATTTAGCCCTGTGTCACTTAAAAGCCTTGTGAGCGGACCAGCACTGCTCATTCCTGTAACTATCCCTGTTACTATGGCGATTAAAAGGCTGTGAAGTATTAAAAATACAAAATAAGAAATTAACGAAAATGGAATAAAAAATTCAATTACACCTAATATAATATTTTTATAATTCATTAACTTTTTAGTATCAACGTTCTTAAATTCCAGTGCACCACCTGAAAACAAAAGAAAATTTATACCAATGGATATAAATAGGGATATATTGGGCAGTACATTTATGAGTCCAAGCACACCAGGACCTATTATTATTCCAAATACTATAGCCGCCACATATGGAACAAGTTTAAGTCTTTCAAATATCTCCTCACCAAGTTTTGCAAGCAGTAAAAGTGTTCCAAGAAACATTAATGCAAGTACTGAATCTGAAATGCCGTACATTAACCATCCAATGAGGCAATTATATTTAATGTTTATGTTACTTTAAGCATATTTTATTAGCATAATAACCAAAAATGATTTATTATTTAGAAAGCAATCAAATCATTAAGCTATAAGTCCCGGCTTCCGGATTCGAACCAGAGACCTATGGATGTCTGCGATCTGCAGTATTCACTCTACAGTCCATCGCTCTACCAACTGAGCTAAGCCGGGTTATAACATAATATATACAAAGAATATAAATTTTAAGTTTATGCATGTTTTATTCTTTTGATTGATTTAATTATATTTTAATTTTTAAACTGGAAATTATTCAGGCATATGATATTATGCTAATTCTTATTTTTGGTTGCCTTACCAATTTCATTTAATCAAATTCACACATGCATATTGAAAATCAAAACTAATTATAAAAATAAAAAGTTTAATAATAATATTACGAATATATTATTCATGGAATTTTCTGAGGTTACATCAACATTTAGTGAAATGGAAAATACAACAAAAAGGCTTGAACTCACAAGAATACTTGCCAACCTTTTAAAAAAGGCAAATAATGATCTTAAGTTCATTGTGTATCTTGTTCAGGGTAAACTTGCACCGGATTTTGAGGGAATTGAATTTGGCATGTCTGATAAGCTTATAATAAAATCATTATCCTCTGTATCAGGCCTCTCAGATGAGGAGGTAAATAAAATATTTTACAAAACCGGTGATCTGGGTACAACTGCAATGGAAATTAGTAAAAACATATCACAGAAATCATTATTTAATGAGGATTTAACCGTGAATTATGTTTACTCAAAGTTAATGGAAATAGCAAAATTTTCAGGTCATGGTAGCATAAAAACCAAGATGGATTCATATATGGATTTATTAATGAATTCAAAACCTGATGATATAAAATATATAACCAGAATAATTACAGGCAAGCTCAGGCTGGGTGTTGCCGATTCAACCATTCTTGATTCGCTTGTATCCGCATTTAGTGATAAAAAATATGCAGATATAATAGAAAATGCATACAATTTCCATCCGGATATTGGATACATTGCAGAATTGCTTCAGTCCGGAAATATAGACGCAATAAAAAATATGGGGCCAGAACCATTAATACCGTTTAAGGTAATGCTTGCTGAGAGATTAAAATCACTTGCTGATATTAAGGATAAAATGGGTGGAAGGGCAGCATATGAATATAAATATGATGGCCTAAGAACAGAGCTGCACCAGAAGGGCAGTGAGGTAAAGATATTTTCCAGGGGTCTTGAGGAAACAACACAAAATTTCCCTGATATTGTTAAAAATTTTAAGGATTCATTTCATTTTGAGTCCTGTATACTGGATGGAGAATCCGTTCCATATAACCCTGATACAGGAGAATTAATGCCGTTCCAGATTGTCTCACAGAGGCGCGGAAGAAAATATGATTTAACAGAAAAAACATCAGAGATACCAATAGTAATGTTTATTTTTGATATACTTTATTTAAATGGCAAATCGCTTATTAATCTGCCATACCCTGAGAGAAGGAAAATACTTGAGGAAAACGTTAAGGAAAATGAGTATTTTAAACTTGCAACAAGAATCGAAAGTGACGATGAAAATGAAATTATGAAATTCTTTGAGAAAAGTATTGAGGATGGCTGTGAGGGAATAGTCTCAAAGAACATTTCAGAGGATTCGGTTTACCGCGCCGGAGCCAGGGGATGGCTATGGATTAAATTTAAAAGGGATTACCAGCAGGAAATATCAGATTCATTTGACCTTGTTGTTGTCGGTGCCTTTAATGGTCATGGGAGGCGTAAGGGAACCTATGGCGCCTTATTACTTGCATGCTATAATGAAAAGAAGGACTCATTTGAAACATTCACAAAACTTGGATCAGGATTTACAGATGAGATGCTATCTGAACTCCCCGGGATTTTTAAAAGCTTAATAGTGGATAAAAAGCCCGCAAGGCTTGATAGCACCATGATTCCCGATTACTGGATTTATCCATCAAAGGTGGTGGAGGTAAAGGGTGCAGAAATTACAGTAAGTCCTGTTCATACATGTGCATATAATATAATTGAAAAAGGCTCTGGTCTTGCTTTAAGATTTCCGAGGCTAATAAAATTCAGGGATGATAAAAATCCTGAGGATGCCACAACAACTGAGGAAATTATTGAAATGTATAAAATGCAGAAAAAAACTATAAATACAAAAGAAAAGGAGGATTAATCCTCCTCTTCATTATTTCTATCGAACCCGCCTGATCTTCTGTTATTGTTGTATCTCCTGTTGCCTCCATTGTTCCTGTATCTGTTATTATTTCCATAGTTGTTATACTGGTTTTCGTACTCCTTTTCACTCATATCAAGTTCTTCACTGGGTTCTATATCTTCATCACTTTCTGAAAGTGTACCATATTTACCGACATTAAGTCTCATATGGCCCCTTAAAAGTGATATATAGCCGTTATCTATCTTAAGAACCTCACCATCCCTTATGTCTTTGGGCTGGTCGTCCCATAGTGTCAGGGTTATCTTCCCTGTATCGTCGGCTATGACAACCTCAGTCACTGATTTGTCATCACCAAATCTGGTTTTTATCTCTTTTGGCTCTCCTAATACAATCACCTTTCCAACAACGTTAACACGTCTTGAGGAAGGTGTCAAATCCTTAATTTTGGTTACTTCTTCCATACTATTACTTCCTTAATCCTTTCGGATAAAGACTAATATTTAACTCTTATTTAAACATATTCTTTTTATATATGCTTATGTTTTTTTCCATTAAATCTGTCATTTCTTTAAGATTTTCATTTTTTGTCAATGCATTAAGCACACCCATTTGATCCTCTATAGGATGATTCTGTCCAAGTTTAAATGCGCATTCTATTTTATCAGGGATTAAATAAAATCCCTTAATCTGCTTTAGCATTGGAAAGTATGGCTTTTCGCTTAAATTATCTGGAATAGGAGAATCTGGTTCAAAAAACTTTATAAGTTTTTTAATTTTTTCTGTGTTTTCATTAAAATCAGTAAATTTTAATGTACCATGAACATGAACAGTCATGTAATCCCATGTAGGTACCGATTTATATTTATAATAGACTGGAGATATATAAGCATCAGGTCCCTGAAAAATAGCAAGTCCTCTCATATTGGTGGAATTTTCAATAATCATATTGCCTTCTGCAAGATGTCCCCAGAGTTTAAAATTTTCTTTGTATTCATCAACAAGAAATGGTATATGAACTGCATCAACATCATCTGAAGAAATTACTGCAAGTATTCCAAAACTATGTTTTTTGATGAAATCTATAATAATTTTCCTGTCGGTTATTCTGAAATATTCGGGTATATACATAAAATTTAAATTGATCCTTATATATTAAGTTATTCTATATCCAAATATCATAAATTATTATAAAGTTAAAATATGTTTAAGCAATATAATAAAGCCCGTGTGGGGTAATTTGGATATCCTAAAGGCCTGCGGAGCCTTAGATTCGGGTTCAAATCCCGGCGCGGGCGTTTTTATAATTGTTTAAATCACTGTAATGCATGAATATAAACATAATACATAAAAAATCTAAGTATTAAAAATTCAATAGAATCGAAATTCCTGTATTCTTAAATAAAGGAAATGAAAATAAACCACGTGGTTTTTATTTATTTAACAACTTTTATTAGATTCTTATAAATGATTTTCTTAAAAATTAAGGCGATTAGGCATGTTGACCATGATATTATCAAACCGATTGCAACGCCCCTAAAATATATATTGCCAGTAATAATTGAAATAAAAAGAAATATGATACTTAAAATAAAAAACAGTATTATAAGGGAGGTCAGGAGATGCTTTTCCAGAATATTTAGTCTCCATTCTGATAATCCCTGAATTTTTTTGGCCATAAAATTTTATTCATATTGAATATAAAAATATTTGTTTTTCCCAATATTGCCTTTCTTTAAGTTTTATTAATATGCACATAGAAATCTTAAGGCTTTTATATTAGTGATATATAAGATAGTATGAGTGAAGCTATAAGTCCAGGTCTTGAAAACGTTAATATAAAATATACTGAATTAACTTATATAGACGGTATTAATGGAATAATGAGATACCGTGGCTATGATGTAAATGAACTTGCAGCCAGATCATCATTTGAGGAGGTTTCATATTTAATGCTCTTTGGAAAACTGCCAAATTATGATCAGCTCAATGAATTTAAAAATCATGTGCTTTCAAATATGGTGCTTCCCGATTATGTTTTAAGCACAATGAAAAGCCTGCCAAAGAAATCAGATGCACTGGCAATAATGCAAACGGCCTTTTCTGCGCTTTCATCGAATGAAAACAATTACCAGTGGAATAAGGAAAATGATAAAAAAACGTCAATGGCAATTCTTGGCCAGGCATTATCAATTGTGGCAAATACATATAGAATTAAGGAGGGCCTTGATACAGTTACACCTGAGGCCCATGGCAGCTATGCAGAATCATTTTTAAATGCCTGTTTTGGTGAATCTGATAAAGAAAAGGTAAGGGCCATGGATGCTGCACTAATTCTTTATATGGATCATGAGATTCCAGCATCAACCACGGCAGCCCTTGTTACTGCATCAACTTTATCTGATATGTATTCATCAATAACCTCGGCAATAACCGCATTAAGGGGCCCACTGCATGGAGGTGCAGCAGAATCTGCCTTTAAGCAATTTCTTGAGATTAAAACACCAGATAATGTTGATTCATGGTTTCAAAAAAATATCATAGAACCAAGGAAAAGGCTTGTTGGTTTTGGTCACAGGGTTTACAGGACATTTGATCCAAGATTGAAAACATTTAAGGAATATGCCAGATCACTTGCCAGAACACAGGAACAGAAAAATTTGCTCGAAATAGCTACAAAACTTGAAAATCTTGGGGTTAAAAATTTCGGTGGAAAGGGAATATATACAAATACAGATTTTTATTCTGGCCTAGTTTTTAATGAACTTGGGTTTCCATTATATATGTTTACATCACTTTTCGGCCTTTCAAGGATATCGGGAATACTGGCACACATAATAGAATATGTGGAAACTCAGGAAAGACTGATAAGACCAAGGGCAATTTATAATGGTCCGGGAAGTATGGAATACATAGAAATAGAAAAAAGATAATTTTTATTTTATTTTTTGTTCCAGGTCCTCCACATATCCAAAATCCAGAAGGCCAAATTCCTCTGTTATGCCATAGGCCCTAAACCTTTTTGAAACGCTTTTTAGCACAGGTGTAAAATGTTCCTCACTTAATAATGATTCTGAAACATCGGTACCTGAGGAAAAAAAGCTCATTGCGGGCGTAATCAAAATTCTGTAATCAAAATTAAAAACAAACGCCGGTATTTTAAATATGCCACCAACCTCATCCCTGAGAACAACGGCAGGATGCTCATGGCCAAGTATGGTTATTTTTCTTGTTGACATATCCCTGTCCCCATGATATATGTAATAATTATCATCCTCATAGAAATCGATTATCTCCATATTATTATGTTTTAATATATTTGTAAGGTAATTATCATGATTTCCCCTTATAAAAATAAGTTTGGCCTGATCCTTATACCGTTCAATAAAATGATTTACATCATCCCATTCCTGCGGTAAATTCCTTGAAAATTCCTGTTTAAAGTCCCCGTTTATAATAATTTTATTTGGTGAGTACCTATCTATTATGGCATCCATTGTCCTTTCTATATGCTCCCTCTGTAATTTTGGTAAGAACAATCCATGAAGGTTCATCTCATCCTCGAATCCAAGATGAAGGTCAGAAACCACAACAGCTGATATATCCTTCAAATAAACACAGTATAAATCGGATATAAAAACATTCTTTAATATTTGTATTTCCTTCACAAACTACATTAACAAATTATTTATTATAATTTTTACTATCTGATAATTAATCCTGTAATCAATTTATAAAAACATTGTGCAATAGAAAAGATTTTAAATTAATATGGCATTAATTAGTTATGGAAGCTAATTCAGAGTACATAATGAAAACCGCAGATATGCTTAAAATACTGGGCCTGTCATCGTATGAGGCACAGGCATTTGCGGCCCTTGTATATCATGGTGTTGCCAATGCAGATACAATAGCGGATACTGCAGGAATACCACGAACATCAGCATACAAGGTTATGGAATCTCTTGTGGAAAAGGGCTTTGCAAAGGAAACGGAGGGCAGGCCGAGGATGTTCAAGCCCGAGGAAATGGACAAAATTAAGGATAATTTTATTTCAAAGGTAAACAACCTATTTGAGAGGCTTAAGGAGCTTCAGGACGTTTTGCCGTCCAAGGGTGACCCACAGCTTGTTTATACAATATATGGGCGATCAAAGGTCATGGCAAAAATGGCAGAAATGTTTGATCTATCAGAAAGGGAAATTTTGATTGCAACACCAAGAATAAAGGAAATAAGAACGGAATTAAAGAAAAACATAGATAACGCAATAAAGCGCGGGGTTCATGTCATATTTATCACACCACCTAATAAAAGGGTTCCGCCAAATACAGAGGTTTATAGAAAGGAGGGACTTATAGCAACTGATGTGGCAAGTGATGAATCAAGGGCAATGCTGGCCGGGGCTGATCTGGACGCCTGTGGTTACACAGATAACCCCATACTTTCTTTGCATGTCCTTCAGTTTATACACATGATGATAAACAATGATGAATATAAAATCTGAATTTATAAAAAATGAAAAAATCATTGGTGGCCACGTTTCAATATCAGGTGGAATATACATGGCACCTGAAAGGGCATCACAATTCTGTTTCTCTGCCTTTCAGATATTTGTTAAAAATGGAAGACAGTGGAACACAAATAATAATTTAGATAATAAAGATATCCTTCAATTTAAAGAAAATATTAAAAAGTTTGATATTAAAAATACTGTTGCACATGCAACATATTTAATTAATTTGGGCAGTCAGAATCCAGAGGTTGTTGAAAAATCTAAATTAGACATAAAAAACGAGGTAAAAATGTGCAATGACCTTGGTATAAACTATCTTGTAATACATCCCGGTTCGGCGGAAAACCATAACAATGCCATTCATAACATAATGGATTTTCTCAACTCACTGGATACAGGTGATACATCGATATTAATTGAAAACTCTTCAGGTAAGGGAAATACATTACCCGGCAGCATTGATGAAATGGCATCAATGATGGACATGGCAAAAAACAGGATTTATTTATGCCTTGATGTATGCCATTTTTATGCCTATGGTTATGATATAACTAAAAATTATAATGATGTGATGTCCACCCTTAACGATAAAGTTGGTTACAGTAAAATTAAAACCATACACCTTAACGATTCAAAATATAAGCTTGGTGAAAAGGGAGACCGGCATGAAAATATCGGTTACGGTTACATTGGTGACAGTGGATTTTATAATATTATAAATGACAATAATCTTAATAATATCCCCATGATAATGGAAACCCCAGATGGAGATGAATACTATAAAGCCAATCTTGAAAGGCTTCTGGGTTTAATGGGTGGTAATGTTGAACATAAGTGAGTTTAAACCATATGTGTTTAACTGCGATATGCAGGAGGTTGTCTCACCTCCATTTGACACCATATCGTGGAATCAGGAAATGGAGTTAAGAAATAAAAAGTGTAATATAGTAAAGCTGACCATGCCTGAAAAAAATCTTGGAATAAAGGCCTCACTTGATATATTTCACAGATGGATATCAGAAAAAAAACTTGAGCAGATTAATAATGACATATTAATAATTTTAAAGCAGGAATTCTATAACAATAAGGAATTGATGCAGAGATTTGGCATAATTGCACTGGTTGACGTCTGTGCAGACAATATTAAGCCACATGAATTAACATTTCCAAATCAGGTTATTGATCGCAAGGAGGTGATGAAAACACTTAATGCCCAGCTGGAACCAATCTTTATGGTTGTTCCTGATAATTCATTCGATAAACTTTTGAAGAGAACGGCATCTGAACTGCCCACAGAATTTGTATTTGAAGAACCCCTTGGTGTACACAATTATGTTTATTTTTTGGATTCAAGGGAAAAAATAGAAAAGATTAAAAGTTCTGTCAGGCAGGATGTGGGCATAGTTGCCGATGGCCATCACAGGTTAAGAGCGGTGCAGGAACTTTACAGTGAAACAAATGATGGGTTCTGGAAATATGTTATGTCATATATAACCTCAATATACGATCCGGGCCTTATGATAGGGGGCGTTCACAGGCTTGTATATGGCATAAATTTTGAGCCATTTATACCCAGGATTAAAAATTTTTTTGATATTGTTGAGGATAAAAATTTTTATGGGGACCACAGAATATGCATTTACAGCAACTCTAAATTTTATTACTTGACCCCAAAGGATTATATAATTAAAGAAAAATTTGGAAATTCAAAGCCTCTTCCAACTGAAATAGTAAATAATATTCTCTTTCAGGACGTTTTTTCAATGAATACAGCAGAGTATCAAAAGAATATAAGATTTATATATAATTATACAGACGCAATAAATTCCGTTGATAACCATGAATGTAACTTTTCCATTCTTATTCCGTCATGGCAAAAGGAAGAATTTTTAAAATTCATTACTGAAAACAAGCTTCTTCCACAAAAATCAACATATTTTTATCCAAAAATACCATCAGGAATTGCCTTGTATGTTAAGCCACTGTAGCTCAGCAGGCAGAGCAGCTGATTCGTAATCAGCAGGTCGGGGGATCGAAACCCTCCAGTGGCTCATTTATTTTTGTATATTCAATGTTTTTGGATATTTTATTATATTATGGATATGAATTATAACCACAATTTCTATAACCACTATTCCGAAAATCTCGTTCTCTGCAACAGACCCCCAGGGAATAATGGCAAAAAGAATCCATGCAATTACAAGTATAACCAATAATGAAATTCCAGTTTTAATATTTATTAAAATTATTGAAAAACCTATCGCCGTATATGAAATTGTGGCAAGTATAAAAAACCAGATGGAAACGAAATCGTGCGGGTATGTCCCCTCATGGTATATCCCAATTAGTGCAAGAAACAATCCAGAAATTATAAAGAAGGATGAACCGACTATTTCAATTGTATTTCTTGCCCTTAAAATAAAAAATGAGGATAAAATTGCAATTAATATACCTTCGATCATAAGGCCAACATTATAAATCCATGGATATAAGGGTGCTGGATGGCCATTATTTATTAAATTTCCACCGCCCAAATCGCTAAGGGCATTATGTGTTATCCCAAACCATGGATTAAATGCTGAAGAAACAGCAATGACAATCCATATTAACAGCATTGTAATACCACCAGAAATTATTAAAACTGAATTTTTTATATTCATGTAAATACAAATGCGTGATTTATTAAAATATTTATATTACTGGGAAAAAATAATAAAATCCATGCTGTACCAATTCTATCATAAATGCCATATTTTATAATAAAGGTTACCCAGAATATTTCTATTATAATAAAGATATAACATTGAAATTAATCTTAAAACGTTATTCAAGTACTTACCATTTTAGAGCCACCAATTCCAAAAATATAAAAAAATTAAAAAGTTAAGTTATTTATGACGATATCTTTTCAAGTGTTTCCCTGGATGCCCTTGGTCCTAGAAGTGATATAAGACCTGCAATAAGGCCTGTTATGGCAATAAATATAAAACCTGTCTTAAATGTATATGAGGCAACTATAATTGGTAGGATTATTGCTCCCAGTGCACCCCCTATATGTCCAATTCCATCAGTAAGTGCGAATCCGGATGCCCTGGCCCTTGTTGGATAGTTTTCTGCTGTATATGTATAGGCCACCTGAAGATACATGCCAAGAGCAAGTGATGCCATGAATGACCCTGCAAGTAATGTGGGTTCTGTTTTTAATGAAAATATGATAAGCCCAATAAACCATATAACAGTGTCGAAAAATATTACGTATTTTCTTTCATATTTATCTGCTGTTAGGGCCATAATTATTGCGCCAACCGGATAGCCTATTGCACCTATGGCAAGGTAAAGTATGGAACTGGCCAGTGAAATGTGGGCATCCGCAAGCATGGTGGCAGCATCCCCAAGAAATGCATAGTTTCCTATATACCAGAAAAACCACATAAACACAAGAATTGTCAATCTCTTTGAATATATTTTTCCAGTTTTTCCCTCAAATAGGTAAAGTGTTGGAAATTTTTGTTCATATTCTTTTAAATCAACATCCTCTGGATGGGGGTCGGGTAATTTCCCAAACCTCTTCTCTGCGGTATCCTCCATCATCTTTAGCACACTTTTTGCCTTTTCAAGATTTCCAGATTTTATTGCAAGCCATCTCGGTGATTCTGGTAATTCAAACCTTAAAAGCAATGCTATTACTGCAATTATGCCACCTATGGCAAACAAATACCGCCAGCCATTGTAATATACTGGAACAAGTCCAAGTGCTATAAATGGGGTTATTGCCTGCCCAAGTATTCCTATTATAAAGGTATACACTGTGATTCTGCCACGCCACTGCGGTGGTGCAAACTCGCTTATGTAACCAGAAACAAGGTTTAAATCAGCACCAAGCCCTAGCCCTGTGACAAATCTTGCTATTGTCAGTTCAGGCACATTAAAGGATATTGCATCACCAAAAGACCCAATTGCTGTTAATGCCATTGTGATTATCATTGATTTGTACCGTCCAAATACGTCCGCTATGCTACCGATAATATAAGAACCAAAAGCATAGCCTATTAAACCAACAGAGAGTGCAAGAAATAATGATGTTGATGCACCTATGTGAAACTGTGTGGAAATTGCTGGCATGGCAAAGCCAATATCGGATATATCATAGAAGGTAAAAAAATAGCCAATGCCAATTATAATTAGAAAGGAATACGGTAGGGACCAAACCGGTATTCGGTTAACCCTTGCAATAATATCTTTTATCTCATTATCATTATTCATAGTAAAAGGGAATTAATATA
>NZ_LKBH01000016.1:0-423 GCF_001402935.1 Acidiplasma cupricumulans
TTAAAACTATAAAAATTACACTATAGACTAACATTAAAGATTCTAATATAATCATAACTGTGTTTCTTGTTCTTATTGATACAATAAAATCTAAAAAACTTGCAATGAGCAGCATTATAAATGATGCCAGAAATAACTTTAACGCCTTTGGTTTTATTGCTGTTCCATCCTTTAATATGCTTTTTAACATAGCTTACCATCCTTCAAAACACGAATTGCCTATAAAATAAGCACCAATACCTAAGCCGAATAAAACACCTCCCATACCACCTAAAAACAATAGGCCTACAATAACAGGAGTGCCAACTCCAATAGTAGATATTTCAAATGCTGCTATTCCCATAAGCAACACCATTAATACAACTATTTCCGATAAGATTGTTAGAATACAATTCAACTCATTATCTATTGCTATACCTAAAA
>NZ_LKBH01000017.1:0-402 GCF_001402935.1 Acidiplasma cupricumulans
TATTAACATATTTTTTACTAAAAATTATAAATAATGTGGCTGTTATAAAAAGCAGCAAACTTATCATTCCATTGCGAAGAAACAAAAGAAATAATATGCCCAGAAAAATAAAAAATAATGAAATATTTATGTAGCTTTTTCTTACATTCTCCTGTGAAAAGCCTTTTATTTCATTTAAAGGTAAATATTTCATGGATGAATCCAAATAATCATCTATATTATATAAATAAATAAACCTTTTATCTGTAACTGCAGCCTTTTCATGTGATTTAAATTTATTTTTATTAAAATTCCTTTCAGGAAAAGTTAAAAGTATTTTTTCATCCTTATTGAGATATTTATTGAGAATCAAATAATTCTCTTTGTTGTTTATATTATCCATATAATAAAATATAAAATAAA
>NZ_LKBH01000018.1:0-13252 GCF_001402935.1 Acidiplasma cupricumulans
TTATCAATTCATTACATAATCACATATTTTTATAAAAATTTATATAATGGCAATTGTCCGCTTAACAAGTCTTATATACTATATTGCTTTTAATTCAAAAATGAAACGATCTGATGTTACCTACAGCGGTCCCGAAAGGGCACCCAACAGGTCTTACATGAAGGCCATGGGGCTTACAGATCAGGACCTTGAAAAATATATTGTTGGTGTTGCTGCAGCATGGAATGAGGCAGGTCCATGCAATATTCATGTCCTGTCACTTGCGAATCATGCGAAGGAGGGTATAAGAAATAGAAACGGAACACCAAGGGTTTTTACCACGCCTGTTGTAATAGACGGTGTTGCAATGGGCACAGAGGGGATGAAATACTCACTGGTGAGCCGTGAATTAATAGCAAATACAGTTGAATCCACTGTCAATGCCCATAGTTATGACGGCTTTGTTGCACTTTCAGGCTGCGATAAGACCAGTCCAGGGATGATGATGGCAATGGCCAGGCTTAACCTTCCGTCAATAGTGATGTACGGCGGAACCACACTTCCCGGATACTTCCATGGAAAGCAGATTGCTGTTGGAGACCTTTTCGAGGCTGTTGGCGCATACATGAACGGGAAAATGTCGCTTGCAGAGTTAAAGCTCATGGAGGATAAGGCCGTACCAACTGCAGGATCATGCGGTGGACTTTATACTGCAAACACAATGGCAATGATGACCGAGGTTCTTGGACTTGCATTGCCGGGCAGTGCATCGCCGCCTGCAGTGGACAGTGCCAAGGAAAAGTATGCATATGAAACCGGCCGCACATTAATGGATTTAATTGAGACAGACCTTAAACCAAGGGATATACTAACTCAGGAGTCATTTTACAATGCAATCTCTGTTTTGATGGCATCTGGGGGTTCAACCAATGCTGTATTGCACCTGCTTGCAATAGCCCATGAGGCCAATGTTAAAATAGATCTGGATGACTTCGACAGATTATCAAGGAAGATACCTGAAATTGTTAACATGAAGCCATCAGGTGAGTATGTCATGGCAGATCTTGATAAAATCGGCGGTGTTCCAATATTAATGAAGATACTTTTGGAGCATGGCATTTTAAATGGGGAACAGCTCACTGTAACAGGAAAAACCATAGCAGAAAACCTTAAGGATATAAGGGTTGCAAATTTAAATAATGTTATATACGATTATGATAAGCCGCTTAACCCTACCGGGGGCATAAGGATACTAAAGGGATCACTGGCACCAGATGGTTCTGTTTTTAAGATATCGGCATCAAAGGTTAAGTACCATAAGGGCCCTGCAAGGGTATTTGATTCTGAGGAAGAAACATTTAAGGCAATAAAGGCCAGGAAAATAAAAGCCGGTGATACTGTAATAATCAGGTATGAAGGGCCAAAGGGTGGACCGGGCATGAGGGAAATGCTATCGGTCACATCAGAAATCGTTGGTGAAGGTCTTGGAGAATCCGTTGCCCTTGTTACAGATGGACGGTTTTCCGGTGCAACCAGGGGAATAATGATAGGCCATGTGGCACCAGAGGCCATGGATGGCGGCCCCATAGCACTTGTCAGGGACGGAGATATGATTGAAATAGACGGGGTAAACGGAAAAATAAATATCCTTGTCAGCGAGGATGAGCTTGAAAGGAGAAAAAAGGAGTGGAAAAAACCGGAGCCAAGGTATAAGACAGGCCTGCTTCACCAGTATTCAAGGCTCGTTGCATCCTCTGCTGTGGGTGCCTACCTTGAATAAAACATACAAAATATTTTTTAAGTATTTTCAATAATCATTTTTAATAATTTTATCTTATGGGTATTATTTGCATTATCAAAAAAAAATAAAGTTTAATATAAAATAATTAACAGGACCTAATGATAATTCAATTGTTTTGCTGAAATCCAATAAATAATTAAAATGTGTGTAAATAAGCATAAAAACTTCATGAAAAGTGGTTCATGAAGACTTAAAATTATAAAATATTAAAAAACATTGAAATTGAGAAAAACCAGCTGCATTATTTTAGTCTATCCCCATAAAAATACAAAAGACTAAATATTTTTAATATATAAACACAAATGGAAGATATAAAGTCAATTGAGGAACAGATGGAAAAAACGCTTGAGGATTACAGGTCAAAAATAGAATCTATAGTAAATTCAGAATATGAAAAATTGAATACAAAAACATTAAACAATCAGGATGATGAAAATGTTTCAGGTGCCCTTACAATGATGGAATCAATTAATATTGATATTCTGCACATCTTAAGAGACCTTGACGACCTTATTTATTATTTAAATGAGATTAAAAAATTATAAAATTTATTTTATTAGTTTCCCTTATTTCCCTCTGCCTTCTTTGCATTTTCCTCCATTGAAAACCTTTCTATCTCGGCATTTGATGGCGGGTATGACATGTCAAATCCAGTTTCCCCATGTATTGCCATATCTCCTATCTTAAGATTCTCCTCCTTTTCCTTTAATGGTATAAACACACCTATAAGCTTTAGTATTCCATAGGTGAGTGCAAATACATATATTATGACGACCACAGCAGCAAATGCCTGTATGCCGAGCTGATAGAAATCACCGTATATTGCGCCCCTCAATCCCGGGTCTACGTACTGTGTGACAACAGGGTCGGCCAGAACACCTGTAAGAAGCCCGCCAACAACACCCGCAACGGCATGTGAGGAGAACACACCAAGGGTGTCATCAACCCTGAATTTTGGTTCTATTTTATATAAAAATATCCATGGTATTATTCCGGTTGCTATTCCTATTACCATGGCACCGTATATATTCACGTATCCTGCAGCAGGAGTAATTCCGACAAGCCCCGCAATGGCGCCCACGGATGCACCAATTAATGACGGCTTTTTAAAGAACTTCATATCCATCATCATCCATGTAATCATGCTCACGGCCGTTGCCACATTTGTGTTTATTATTGCAATGCCCGCATCAATTGTGCTTCCATACGGGTCACCACCATTGAAGCCATCCCAGCCGAGCCATATCAGGCCAAGTCCAAGCATGACAAGGGCAAGGTTGTTTGCCTTCATGTGCATTTCCTCCTTGATTCTGGGCCCTATGGCAATTGCAGCGGCAAGTGCGCCTATGCCCGCATCAACATGTATTACATAGCCACCGGAAAAATCCACTGCGCCAAGCTGGTTCAGCCACCCACCTGCAAAGAGCCAGTAGGCAACAGGGCTGTATACAAGAAGCGACCAAACAGGAACAAATATCATCCATGCCTTGAAGTTCATCCTCTCAAGTATCCCCCCCATCAGAAGCACCGGTGTTATTGCGGCAAAAACAAACTGGAAGAACATTACAGTTGAGTTTGGAATCGTAAGTGCCTGCTTAAGCGGGCCAACAATGGCCTGTCCCCCGATAAAGCCCCCGCTCATTGCCGGCGTTGGAATTCCAAGGATGTAATAACCATCTATCTTTAAAATGCTTGATGTGCCAAACCCGAAGTTATAGCCTGCAATAACCCATATTACCAGAACGGCAGCAAATGCATAAAGGGCCATCATCATTGCATTGACCATGTATTTTCTTTTTGTTAGCCCGGCATAGTAAAGTGCAAGCCCTGGTATGCTCTGTAGACCTACAAGGGTTGCTGCAGTAAGCATCCATCCATTATTGCCATTGCTTAACCACGACGTATTTGTTAGGAACATCGTCAAAAAACTTCCATTAAGCATATAATATAAACCTAAAATGCATAATATAATTTACCATGATTTTTCTGTCATTTTATTATAAAAAATTTATTTTAGGAACAAAAATTCAAAAAATTAAAATATTAACAGGTAAAAATGCAAGCCGTGTCATTTAATAACGCGGTGTTATGACCGTGAATTTTGAATCCAGATATTTTATATTTTTTGTTCCCATGGATGAATCAAACTCATTGATTAAATTTCTAACCTCCTGAATTTCATCCTGATTAAGCTTTCTGTACTCATAACTTGGAATTTCATGCTTGCTCATCATCTTCCTAACGTATTTTTTTGCCTCATCAGGGAGTTTGTCAAAAATGTCAATTATGTTTTTGTTTTTCATTGAAATGTAAAAATCATTGTCTATTATGGATGCCTTTCTAAGAGCCATGAGCATGCTTCTTACGTATTCTTGTGATGGCTGCAGTCCAACATACTTTTTATTAATTTTTTTCCTTATTATTATTTTCCCGCCTATCATGCCGGAACCGATATATTTACCTGTATATGCATTGTTGTTTGCAAATGATATTATAATGCCCCCGGACATGTACTCACCAAGATAGTCGGCAAATCCACCATTAATGATCATTACTGGTTTATAATCCATGTATGCCCTCATCTGCAGGCCTGATCTGTTTCCAACGTTGCCCAGCACAAATATTTTTCCGTTCTGAAAGGCCTGTCCAAAAACATCGCCGGCATTTCCATGAATTCTTATGGTTCCGCCAGTCATTGTATCACAGCAGTCATCAGCAACGTTGCCATACACATCAACATCATGGTTATAATTAAGGTTCATAAGGCAGTTCCCGGGGTTTCCATATAATTTTATATGTTTATTTCCAGCAGGGAATTTCATGCCTATGTATCTGTGGCCCAGTACATTTGAAATTATAATATCATGCTTATTTAACGCCATAATATGCGAATCAAGATCATTGTATTTTACTGATGATGCATCTATATCTGCATCATTATATGAATAAACATAATCTGTTATTTTATGTCTCGTTCCATGGCTTATTATTCCCTTTTTCATTGATGCAATAAAATATGAACCGGGCTCCATGGGCCATACCGTGGCATTTTTGTTAATATTCCTTATCTGGTTCTCCTCGCTGGCAATGTAATAATTATTTTCATCTGAACCCAAAATAACAGGCCTGAGTTTTGTCTTATCTGTAAGGCATATCATGTATAAATCATCGCCGGAATCATATCCGATAATTAATGTATATGGCCCATCAAGCACTGCACCACGGTACTTGTATTTTATAACAGGGTCATCACAGTTGTTTGACATTATCTTCACGGCTGTTATTAAATCAAAGTCCCTTAAAAGCTCCCTGAATAAAAAGGCTATAACCTCGCTGTCAGTGCCAACAAAGCTCCTCATTCCCCTTGATATTAAAAACTCCCTGTTTGCACCAAATGAGCTTATATCACCGTTATGGACTATTGCTATATTAAATGATGAGAATGGATGGGACCAGTATGGATAATTTCCGGGTGAGTTTGTTGGCTGCCTTGTATGGGCCAGCCACATATCGGCCTCCTTATCATATATATTGAACGCCCTGGCAACATCTGCCGGAAACCCAACACCCTTAAAGACATTAAGTGATTTTCCTGCACTGTAAATCCTGCCACTGCCATTAATCCAGAGTTCATCGTTAATTTCATCAAGTGCATCCTCATTATTATATAATGAAACATTAAAGCAGTAACTCTTTGTATTGCCTGCATCCTCAAATGTTACATTATCTGGGTATATGCCTTTTTCAGCAAATATCTTTTTAATCTCATCCTCGGTGCCATTAAAAAATGTTTTTATTGTATAATAATTGTTTGAATCCAGATTAAATGCAGCATAGCCAGACCCCTTATCGCTTCCCCTGTATTTTATTAGCTCAAGGGAATTTGCAACATTATTTCCGCATATCTTTTTTGAATCAATTTTCCTCAAAACACCCAAGAGACCGCAGCTTGATGGAGAATAATTCATAGTGAACCCGCCTCATCAACTTTTATTCTTGACTCTATATCGATATCAAGATTCACGCCCCTCATTAATTCTCTGTTGCCTGTGACAGAATATTGCAAATTTGATACACCCATGGCACCGGCAATTAATGCAAGTTCCCTTCTAATGACAATCAGAAAATTTAATGCTTTTTCATTTAAATTTGAATAATTGTTGTTAAGTGCATCCGTGAAAATGCCTCCGTTGAGTATGATGGTATCCGCACCAAGTGCAAGATATTTAATTATGTCACCGGTATTTCTCAAATTATTAAGGTAAACAAGAAGATCGAAATTGTATCTTGTGCCATTGTTTTTCAGATTTATGTCAAGGTCTGATAGCCTCAATTCCTGATATTTTTCAGGGAATATTATGAAGCCATCCAGACCATGACCTCCGGCAGGGCCGTATCTTATATTATTTTTTACAAGCAAATTACCATTTTTTAATATTGTCATCTTTTTGAATCCCTTTTTATACGATTTATCAACGATAACGCTACCTGTGAACATTGATGCCCAGTAAAGCGACGACCTAACATCCTCCGGCTCTGAGGAAGCATCAATTATAACCGGCATTGGAATTTTAATCCTGCCATGCGCCAGATAAAAACTGGTATCTATATTTTCCCTGTATGGATCAATGGGCGGCCTTGTAACCTGTGCCCCATCAAGCCTGAGAAAATCAATTATCCTTGATGGTCTGGCAACCTCCGGTGATGCTGTGCTTCCCATGCTTGTTATGGGAACCTCGCCCTTTGTAATAATCTCATTGAGGTATTTTTTATTTGGTTTGAAGTCATCAAGCATTATAGTTGAATTGGATTCTGCATGAATCTTAAGAACATCCGCAGCTCCTTTTGATATATTTTTTGCCGCAAGCAAATCCTTCCTGCCTGTTAATTCTTTTATGGAATTAAATCCAAGATTGTCCAGAATGCCTGCAAGCTCAAGCCTGAAACCTGTTATAAAATTGACTATATTGTTTACGCCGAAATCAACATCATAAATTCTTTTACCGTCTATTTTATTTGTAAGAGCCGTCGGGCAGAACCCAAGGTTGCACTTCCTTACCATGATGCATCCCATGGAAATTAATATGGCCGTGCCCATGCTGACCACATCTGCACCCAGAGCATACAGCTTTGCCGCATCGAGTGCACCGGTAACCCTGCCTGCGGCTATTATCCTAAATTTATCCCTTAAATTCTCCCTGACAAGCGCATCATGGGATGCTGCAACCGCAAGCTCAATTGGAATGCCAAGGTTATCCCTGATTACCTCGGGGGTTGCGCCTGTGCCTGCCCCCTGTCCATCTATTATGACCCCATCGGCACCTGATCTGGCAATTCCGGTAACTATATATGGTATATAATTTGTTGCCGCAACCTTTACAAATACAGGTTTTCCTGTGGCTATTTTTAATGCCTCTATCCTCTGTGATAAATCCTCTATGGAGTATATATCATGGTGGGGCGCCGGTGAGATTGCATCTATATTCTCAGGTATTCTTCTTGCCCTTGATATTTTTTCGGTAACCTTGCCCGCTGGGAGGTGGCCTCCTATGCCGGGCTTGGCACCCTGACCGATCTTTATGACTATCCCTGAACCAGAATTTATGGTTTTATAATCCACGCCAAATCTGGCGGAAGCCCACTGGACATATATTCTCCTATTATCACGTATTTCCGGAAGAAGGCCCCCCTCACCAGTACCGGCAAAGGTTTTTGTAATCTCTGCCGCCCTTGCAATTGCTATATTTGGATTTCCACTCAGGGCCCCAAAGGACATATCACCAAGGTAGAGCGGAACCGAAAGCTTTAAACCTTTGAAATTTACCTCTGTATCTGCAAGTGTGGAACGCAAATCTAGAGGCATATTCTTGAAATATATCTTGTCCAGTATTCTGTTGCCGCTATCTGAAGGATTAAAAATTCCAGTGGGTTTTCCAGTGTATGCGAGTTCCCTTATGTGTTCAATTATACTCCCTGTCCAAAAATCCTCCTCTTTCTGATTGGGTACATTAATAAAATTATCAACTATATTGGCCATGTGCAATATGATAGATTGTGTCTAGCTATATATATTTTTTGTCGAATTGTGCAATTATGAAGTAAATTAAAAAAATATTAATCTCAATAATAAAATAGGCTAAAGGTTATCAATATTTATCCATTCATTATTAATTAATCTCTGCCTCAGCAATGATATATTCAGGCCATTATATTCATTTAATGTTTTAATTTTCAATGCCCTTGATACTACATTTTTTGCAGTTTCCTGATGCCCACGCTGGTTATGCACATTTGCGGCGCATATTAATATCAGGAATCTTAAGGTTTCCTTTTCAATTCCATATGAATCTCTCCATATATTTTCAAGAACCTCATGGGCAAGCCAGTACATGCCATTATTCATCAGTTCCAATCCATCAGAAAAATTTTTGTCATTCCTAAAATTATCGACATTAATTACCTTATAACTCCTTGAAAAGAGGTCTGCCACAACCCTGTTAATATAATCATATGATGCAATTTCAACATGATTTTTCCCTATTCTAAGATCATAAATATTTTTATCAAGCAATTTGAATGATTTTAATAAATCATCACGCATATCATTTTTAAGCATTATGTCATAAACATATATTAACAACATGGCATAAGACGTTTAAAATATCTAAATATTTTTATTACCACATTTTCAGGATATAAATTGTGTTTATTCTAATAAATTTCTAATTATTAAAAAAAATCATCCAGTGTTTCATTTTTTGTTATTTTCCCAAGCCTGACGCCGACCCTTCTTATATTTCTCTGATCCTCGTTGATGATCCTGTTTAATAGACCTATTGCTATTTCAAGTGCGCGGTTTTTATCTATTCTTGCACCTGTATATGACCTTGATAGTATTGAAATATCCTCCATAATGGCAACAAGGCTTAACTCAGATGGCAGGCCTGGTGCCTTTTCATATGCTGAATCAATTGCCTTTTTTACATATGGTATGATGATATTCACATCCCTTGTATTCTCAGGCAATGTCATGTACCTACCAAAATTTTTCTTCTCCCTTGGTGTTACAGGTTTATTGTATGTATTATTTGCTATATCATAAAGATAATTATATTTGGCAGTTCCAATTATGTTGATAAGTTGATCCCTATCTGCATTGATTACATCTGTGATATATTTAATACCAGCATCATTTAGCCTCTGCCCTATTACTTTGCCAACACCAGGTATTTTGCTAATCTCGAGGCCCTTTAGAAAATCCTGAATCTCTGATGGCCCAACAGACTTTATACCATTGGGTTTTGCCATGTCACCAAGAACCTTTGCTATTGCCTTGTTAACTGAAACACCAACAGATACCCTTACACCCGTTTTATTGTATATCTCATCCTTAATCTTTTGTGCTGTGTTAACAGCATCATTAAAATCTTTACATGAATCTGTTACATCAATATACGCCTCATCAATGCTGGCAATTTCAATTTTATCAGAGTATTCGGAAATTATATCCATGATATGGTCAGACCATTCCTTGTAAAGATCCTTTCTTATGGGCAGGAAAACGGCCCTGTCCTTTCCTATTTTCATTGCCTGTGGAAGTGGCATTCCCGATTTTATGCCGATCTTCCTTGCAAGGTAATTTGATGTTGCAACCGCCCCGCTTGTTTCAGTTCTTCCGGAATAAACGCAGACAACAACGGGCTTTTCCCTGATTTCTGGATTTAATATCTCCTCTACCTGTGCAAAGAAGTAATCAAAGTCAATGAAAATTATAAACTGAGGCATTATAAAATAAATATTTAATTCATATTTTAACATTTTGAATAAATTTTAATTCTTATATGGTTATTATCATCAAATGTCAAGTGTGTTTATTGCGCCAAAGAGCGAGGAGGAATCATATAAAAAACTGCTCGAAATGATAAATAACGGCATATTATATAAGGACATTGAAAAATATCTAACGCCAGAGAATAAAAAAATTTTAGGATTAAAGGAAAAATTTTATGGCTGCGGGTTAAGAAGGACATTAATAGATTATTATAACATGATAAACATTAACGACAAAATTATATTTTATAGAAAAAAGGATCTTGTATTCTATGGAAAAATAATAGCAAAGCAGTATATACCTGAGGTACCAGATATTTATGGTTGGCCCATAAGGCATAACATGAAGAGGTCCTATGTTTATTTTTTTGATAATATTAAACCAATTAACATATCTGTTTATGTTTTTAACGAATTTAATTATAATATTATGCCACTAACGCATTTTAGCAATATTAATAATGAAGTTATGGATAAAATAAATGAAAGATATGGGAGTTTTGACAGCTTTATTGATGTTAAAAATAAATACATTCATTTTTTTTAATGATTTTATTAAAATATTTTTGTATATGTAACGATAGCTTGAAGGATAAACAAAATAAAATTTACAAATTTTAATATTATTCGGCTTGTTCTGACCATAAATTTATTTATAAATGGATAATAAAAAAATAATTCCATTTAAAGCAAAAATCATGGTTCACTGCCCTAGGCAACAAGTACTGTACGTGAAACGCCGGTATATATCATGCCACGATCCGATTTGGTTTGATTTTAGACTGTTTTCAGAATTCATGGATTTAAAATTTTTTATATTATTAATATTTCTGCGGGCTTAAATAGAATAAGTTATGGAAAAACAAATAATTAGATTAATAATAACATAATGCATACTAAATTATGCCAGATAATTCAATGGAATTAATAGGAAATTCCAGATTTAAAGAGGCGGTTAACACTGAATTTGCAAGACTTCTTATTGAAAACCACTGCCCGGAAAATTTGCTAAAAAAATATTTTATTCAGGATTATTTTTTTGTACTTGAGGATATAAAAGTTTTAAATAAATTGATTGATATATCAAATGATAATTATGCTGAAAAATTCAGACGGTTCAAACACATTGTTGAGAATGATGAGATAAAATTTTTTACTGATTTTTTTGTTAAAAATAACATAAATTCTAAAAATATTGAGTTATCAACATGCACAAAAGAATACATAAATTTCATGGATGAAGTAATAAATTCCAACGATTTTGTATTAATATTATCAATGCTCCTTGCAGGTGAATGGATTTACCTTGAAACATTTTCAAATAGGAATTCTCAAAATGATTATATAAATACCTGGGAAAAGCTGCATTCCGAAGATTTAAGAATATTTGTTAATTTCATGATTGATATAATAAATAATGAAAATATAAATGATAAAATTATCAATGTATTCAAAAATACTGTTGAACTTGAAATAAAATTTTTTTGCCAGTTTTTAAAAAATTAAAATTCTTATGATTGCAAAATTTGATTTTTATAAAAATTATTATCAATCCTTGTTATATATCTCCTATCTTCATTGTTTTCATGCTTCCTCCTGTAATAGTATGTTATCCTGTTAATTCCAGAATAATAGCATGCTTTTTTTACTTCAATTCCATTATTATTCATCTCATTCACCGAACTCATCTTTTCCTCCTCATATAATTTTTTTTAATATTTCATTTGCTATGGTCATTTCACCTATTATTGAGTTAAGATTCTCATTCTCCTTCATTAAAGACTTATCAGGATCCTTTCCTTCCAATCCCTTTTTGCCTCCTTCTAAAAACTGTTCCCTCCATTTATAAAATAGTGATACTGCTATTCCATGGTTCCTGGATATTTCTGCTATTGTAATATTTGGATTCTGGAATAATTACATTATAATATTGAATTTCTCCTCACCAGTCCATATTCTTCCAGGCATTTTACATTACCCACCTTTGTATATTTATATAAATCATTCTTTATATAGAGCTCTTTAGATGTGTTTAACTTTAAACTCCTATGAAAAACCTTTACTTAACAATCTTTTATGCCTCCATTGTATTTTAAATTTGCTGAATCCCCCTTTATATCATTATTGCCTTTTAATAATGTATATTCCATAGCCCTTCTTTTCCTTATTGCAAGGCTTTCCAATTTATCATAATAAGAATAATCAATATTTTTTAGATCTGTTTTATTCCTTTCATAGTCAATGTAACCTGTATTATTTTTAAGCATGGTAAATATTGTCTCTGCTAATATCCTTGCTATTGCTATTATGGACCTCTTCTTTCCTAATCTTCTTACAATGCTTAGGTATTTAGTTCTGAACTTCTTTGTATATTTTATAATTATGTGTGATATTTCTGTTAGGAAGAACCTTAATATTGATGGCCCATGCTTTGTTATATGCCCTTTTACTACCTTCTCTCCTGAAGAGTACTCTTTAGGTATTAAACCTGTATATGATGCAAATCTTTCCTTGTTCTTAAATCTTGAGATATCCCCTATTTCAGAGTATATTCCACATGCAGAGTAATAATTGATTCCGGGAATTGTCATCAATAATTTTATATTATTATTGTTTACAGCTATATTTGATAATTCTGTTTCTATTTCCTTTTCCCTGGATTTTATGCCTGATATGTCACTTAGCAGTGATCTCAATACAATTCTATCGGAGGAATTCAATTTATTATAATTATTGCTGATTTCCCTTAATCCCTTTTTGCCGAATGGGTCTGCTGCCTTAATTATTATTCCATATGATGCTAATATTGCATGTATTTGATTCTTCTTTACTGTTATCTCCTCTCCAAGGGAATGCCTGTACCTCACTAAAGTCCTGATATTTTCTATTTCTTCTGATGGTATGTATATTTCCTTTAATGCATTGATCCTGTAAAGGTATGCAAGTTTGTATGAATCTTCCCTGTCAGTTTTCTTAAAACCATCTATTGCTGATATTTTATCAGGATTTATTAAATGTATTTTATAATTTAATTTCATTAACGCCTTTGATAAATATTTCCCTGATGTTGATGATTCTATTACAATATCATGTTCCTTATAATCATTTAAAAAACTATCCAGTACAGAAATATTATTTTCCGTGTTCCTCTGTATAACGAGCTCTCCATTATCATTTAATACCGTAGCATATACGGAATGTTTATGTACATCCAAACCTATTACTATATCAATCACCTCCGTGATTCTGTGAGATTTAGAATCGAAGACTCGACAAACTCCTATTCACCTTATTAAATAAGGTAAGAAATCGAGTCGAAGGGCGGCTATTCTATCCAGCGGCCTCGAAGGCCAAGTTTAAAGAAAACCGCCTCCGATTCTCACAGCTATATCGTCATATAGCTGAGGCTAAATAAGGTTTTTCATGATTTCTATCCATAACCAAAATCAAAGGTAAAGGAAAAGGATATAGAAATAATGGATGATGCAAATAAAATGTTTAGGTGCAATAATAAGGAAGAGGCCATAGGTAAATTCAATGAGTTTAAGAATAAATGGGAGAATAAGTATCCTAATATAATATATAATACTGAAATAAAGTTAGGTGAATTATTAAGATTCTATGATTATCCATTAAGAATAA
>NZ_LKBH01000019.1:0-12630 GCF_001402935.1 Acidiplasma cupricumulans
ACAAATTTTAAATCTAAATTCAAGAACAAACTGCTTGAATATTCAATAAATGTTATAATTTATAACAACATATGAAACTTAATATTAACCTTTGAATAATTATTATTGTTGTGCTCCATAAAATTATATTTATATAATTTACATTATAATGTTCATTATTTTTATAAATAATGAGGGCATTGCTAATACACAGCCTCTGTTAGATTATAATCAACAACAGGCACTCCAAAACTGGATAAACTTTTAAATTTAAACATCTCATCATATTTTTCTTGCGATGTCATTGGCTTATCTTTAAGCGCACTCAGGAAGCGTTCATTTTCTGAAAGTTCAGATAAATAAATCATATCACCATGTGTAAAATTAATTTTTTTAAGATAATTAACAGTATTATTTATATGACCCTGAGAATGTTTTTTACCTCCGGCGCCTATTAAAATTATAATTCCAATATTTATCCCGGCATCTTTAACAGTGTTTATAAAATTTATGGATTCATTTATGTCTATTTTTTTATTTAAAATGTTCAGTACATCTGGGTCCCCACTTTCAAGACCCACATAAACTCTTTTCATACCAAGTTCCCTCATTCTGACAAAATCCTCAAATTTTTTGGTCTTAAGTGTTGTGAATACATCCATAAAAGAGTAAATCCCAAGATTAAAATTACTATGAATTAAATCTAAATATTCGAAAAGCCTGTCTGACCCTATATTTATGGCATTTGCATCACCAAGGAATATTGATCTTCTGGACGTTATGGAACTGCCAAAATATTCCTTTAATGCATTTATCTCGGATTCTATGTCTTTTAGGTGTAAAACATTATATTTATCATTTTGGTAAAGATCACAGAACGTACATTTATTCCATGGGCATCCAGATGTTATCTTTAAATAAATCGATAAATACTGGTCAGGTGGCACTATTGGTATAAAATTGCCATATATTTTAATTAATTTCTCTGCGTCATCCTGTAAAAATTCATAATTTACATGTTCCGGTATATATGTATAATTTCTCGCATAGGAATAAAACTCATTGACTATTTTTTTTGCCTCATTAATTCCAAGCCGCTCCACCATTCTTCTTCTGTTTATAATATAATTCTTAATGAATATATTCTGCAGGCTCCTTCTAACGGTAAATCCATTATATGAATAAAACATTATTCTGTAATTATTATCCATTACCATTATTCTGGAATTTTCTGCTATTTTTATTGAACCATCTGCCTGAATATATGTCATGTTTATGCCTAACTATTGTTAAATATATCATCTATTAATTCCTTATGCTTGCTTTTATACTCATCTTTATCAAAATGCCTATAAAGGTATATTAAAAATGCTATTAAAAATACACCTGGAATCCACATATAAAATGAGCTGTATGGATTTTTTGTTTTTAATAAAACTATTTCCGATGTTTCAATAAGCCCGGCAATGGCAAGTTCTATAACCACAAATATATACATGTACAGTATTTTTATATAGCTTTTTAATGGATAACCTTTTATTAGATAATATAAAAGGTAAATCCCGGAGCTTAATGCAACAGAATATGCTGGGAGCTCAAGCCAGAAATGCGGAAGCATCATTAATGAAATGGCAATAACAAGACCTGAGGTGTGATCATGCGCACCCTCAACTGCAACAACCAGCGCAGTTGAATATATTGATGTGGCAAAGAAGAATATTCCTATTATGGGTATAAATTCAATGGTTGCAATTAGGAGATTATGTGGAAATATTGAAAGCCACATCGGTATGAAGGCCTGGGACGTAATGCTTCTATCCTCAGATGCAAATGAATTATATAATGCAGAATTATGGATTGGCAGGGAGGAAATGAAAAGAAATGCCGCAAGATCCAGAATGAACACCAGCAGGAATAATCTTCTTAGTTTTATCATATAATTTTATAAGTAAATTTTATTATAAAACTTTAATTGTTTTCAATTCTTGTAATCTGATTAATATCCTCATTATATTTTTGCAGCAGGTTCTTTAATGTAATAATTCCCAGAAATTTCCCATTATCAGTGACTGCACACCATGTTGTTCTATTCTTCATCATTATCTCCCATGCACTCTCTGCACTGTTTTCAAGTTTTACATATGATGTTCCGGGCCGGTAATATTCATTTACATAACCATAAAGCTTATTTTCAATATCATACATATAAATGCTTCCAAGAAGCTGATCGTTATGAACAACCGGAAGTGCCAGCATGCTGTTTTCCCTCATTATCTCTGCAGCCCTGTGAATGCTGTAATATAAATCTGCGTATATATTTGTGATAAGCGGTACATCAGAAACCTTAATATCAAGTAATAACGGTGTATGGTATTCTCCCATGTTGGCAGGAGAATCCTTTCTTGTCATAACCTGTGATTCGTATATGCTGTATTTTGTTCCGGATACGATATATGCAATTGTTACAGCTATCATTGCACCGGGAAGCAGCTGAAGGCTTCCTGTCATTTCAACAACCATTATAATTACAGACAATGGGGCCTTACCCGCAGAGCCAAAGAATGAAAGCATGCCTATTATTACAAAGGGTGCCACTGAGGTTACTATTGCAGGAACAATCATATGAAATAGAAAACCGATAAGGGCTCCAAGAGATGCCCCTATAAATATGCCGGGAGCAAATACACCCCCACTGCCACCTGAGGATACAGTAAATGATGTGGCAATAATTTTAACAAATGGAAGCAAAATTAAAAAAACAATTAATGGAAGGCCAAAGGTTATAAGGTCATTAAACTGGCCGCTTTCCAAAAGCTGAACCCACCCATAGCCTGTGCCCAGAATTTCAGGAAAGGCAAGTGCTATGAGGCCTGTTACAGCACCGCCAACCATTGGCTTAATATGATTGGGGACCTTCCATTTTTTAAAAATATCCCTTACACCGTAAAATGTCCTGACATATACTATTGACATTAAGCCGGCTATTATACCAAGAAGTGCGTAAAATGGCATCCTCAGCGGGTTAAACGCCTCAAGGTAATAACCAAATATTGGCTCGAATCCAACTATTGATGCAAAAATGGAGTACCCTATTGCAGATGCCACTAGTGATGGGAATATAACCTCTGATTCAAAATCACGGCGGTAAAGTATTTCTGCACCCAGTATGGCACCACCTATTGGTGCCTTAAATATTGTTCCTATACCTGATCCTATTCCAACCGCAACGGCTATTCTGCGATCCTTGGGGCTTAAACCAAGAAAATCAGCAATCATGGATCCTATGCCTGCGGCTATTAATGCTGTTGGCCCCTCCCTGCCGGCGCTGCCTCCAGATCCTATGGTAATTGCAGATGCCAGTGTTTTAATAAATGGGATTCTATGCCTTATTTTCCCCTGCTTGTAATGAAATGACCTTATTGCGGCGTCCGTACCGTGGCCCTCCGCCTCCGGTGCTGTGGTATATATTATCAATCCTGATATTAGCCCGCCAAGTGCAACAATAAGCGGAATAAAATAAAAATGAGTTGCATGGAATGTATATATTAAGGAACCCCCCTCACCAAGTGGCCTGGGTATATTCATGCCTATTATATGAATTAAAAAAATATTCTCAAAAAATCTTATTGCAAAATAAAATATTGTTGCACCAAATCCTGCCACAACGCCTATCAATCCACCTATTAAGAGCCACCTCTCAAAATAGGGTAGAGCGGATATCTTTAAATTCGTTTTTATACCCCGACATTAATTTACAGGTTGATTATATATGTATATATAATATTTGGTATACAGATTTAATTGATTTTACAGGTAATTTAACAGATTAACATTCAATATTAACATTATAAAATATTTTATCAATTCAATACCGTTATATATTGTAATGAATTATCATACAGACTATTAACCATGATTAACGAGAAGCCATTTAAGGTTAAACAACAGTTACCATTCCTTGATGATATCATAGCAGAATGGTTCGATTCAAAATATGATGATTTAAGTGAACCACAGAAAAAGGCAATACCACTAATACATAATGGAAAAAATGTGCTGGTATCATCACCAACCGGAACAGGAAAAACACTTACAGGATTTCTTTCAATTTTAAATGAGCTATTTATAAATGCAAGGAATAATTCCCTTGAGGATAAAATATACTGTGTATATATCTCACCATTAAAGGCACTGGCTAATGATATTGATAAAAATCTTAAGGAGCCTTTAAAGGAAATCTATGATCTGGCCAGATCAAAGGGAGAAAATATACCTGATATAAGAATTGGTGTTAGATCTGGCGATACTGGCCAGAGCGAGAGGGGAAAAATGCTGAGGAAACCTCCCCATATTTTAATAACAACCCCGGAATCATTATCACTGGCACTTACCGCAACAAAATTTAGGGAAAAATTTGCAGACGTCCAGTACGTTATAGTTGATGAAATTCATGAGATTTCAGCAACAAAACGTGGATCACTATTATCATTAAATCTGGAAAGATTGTATAATATAGCAGGTGAATACACAAGAATAGGGCTTTCAGCAACCCAGGCACCACTGGATCTAATTGCCTCATACCTTTGTGGTTATGCAGGCAATAAAAAAAGGGAGTGTGAAATTATTGAGGTAAACACAAACAAGTACCTTGATTTAAAGATTATAACTCCGGTAAAGGACCTAACAATGGTAAGCTTCGAGGTTGCCAATGAAAAAATGTATGACATAATGGTCGATTTAATAAATTCTCACAAAACCACATTAATTTTTACAAACACGAGAAGCTCAACAGAGCATGTTGCCATAAGACTTAAGGCAAGAGGAATTGAAAATATTGAGGCACATCATTCATCGCTTGGAAAGGAAACAAGGATAGATGTTGAAAATAAGCTTAAGAATGGCGAATTAAAATGTGTTATTACATCAACATCACTTGAACTTGGAATTGACATAGGTTTTATTGATCTTGTTATTCAGATAGGCAGCCCAAAATCGGTTTCAAGGGCACTTCAGAGGATAGGGCGGTCTGGACATGGCGTCAGGGATCTCTCAAAGGGAAGATTTATAGTATTTGATCTTGATGACCTGATGGAATGCGCCGTAATGACAAAGGCTGCCTATGATCACGAAATTGACAAGGTAAGCATACCATTAAATCCACTTGATGTTTTATCCCAGGGAATAATAGGCATGGCCCTCGAAAAGGTATGGAATATAGATGACGCATATAATTTAATAAAAAATTCTTTTTCTTTCCACACCTTGGATTATAATGATTATATTGCCACATTAAATTATCTCGCAGGAAAAATAGAGGGAAATACTTTATTTTCAAAAATATGGCTTGATGAGGAACAAAAAACATTTGGAAAGAAGAAAAGCACCAGAATGATATATTTTATGAATGTTGGAACCATACCAGAGGAGGCAAATTATAATGTTGTAAATGAACAGGGTAGAATAATAGGCCAGTTAAGCGATAAATTCGTGGAAAGATTAAAAAAGGGAGATATATTCGTTTTGGGTGCAAAAACATATATTTTTCTAAGAACGTCAAGAAATAATATTACAGTCAGGGAGGCAAAGGGAATGAAGCCAACAGTGCCATCATGGACAGGTGAGCTGCTTCCCCGAAGCTATGATCTCGGTGTGCTAATAGGAAAGTTTAGGGAAACACTTTATAAAAAAATAAAGGCTGGCGAGGATCCCCGGCAGTGGTTAATCGATAACTACCGGGTTGATGAATACGGTGCCATGAGCCTTATATCATATGTAAAATCCCAGGGTTCATTTTACATTCCAACACACGACAGGTTATTTATTGAGGGCTATATTGACAAGGATTTGTATGATATAATATTTCATATTCCGCTTGGAAGGCGTATTAACGATGCCATATCAAGGGCATATGCGCTTGCAATATCAAATAAATATGGAATATCCACAAGGCTAAGCGTTAACGACAACGGTTTTATGATTACAATAGGAAGACGCCTGAGAATCGATGATATTATTCATCTTATTAATGCCGGCAATTTTGAGGATTTATTAGACAGGTCAATAGTAAACACAGAAATGTTTAAGCAGCGTTTCAGGTACTGTGCCACAAGATCTTTAATGGTTTTAAGGAAGTATAAGCAAACGGATATATCTGTGGCAAGGCAGCAGCTTCGCAGTGACAGGCTTTTAAGGGTTCTTGAATCCATGAATAATTTTCCTGTAATAAAGGAAACTTTTAATGAGATAAAAAATGATCTCATGGATGTTAATAATGCAAAAAAATATATTAACGATGTAATAGATTCCGGGCATTACAAAATAAGGGATTACAGTGACGAAAGCAGTCCATTTTCATATAATTTAATACTTTCTGGTGTTTCAGATATAGTTTTAATGGAGGACAGATCCAAGTTATTAAGGGAATTGCAGAACAAGCTTCTCGATAAAATTTACGGTACAAACGGAATAGATTTTCTTATTAAGGATTCAAAGATGGCTGAGGACTACTTTAAAAATAAAATTCCAAGGGTTATCGATGAAAATTCATATATGGATTTTATTAAGCATTTTCTTTACATAGATCCGTTTAAAAAAAGGTATAATTCGCCACTGGATTATACTGACATGGATATAGAAAAAATAACCTATGAACTTATAGACCGGGATATTTTGGTTTATGCCTTTATGAGGTCTGACCAGTGGGTGTACCGCGGGTATTATGATATTATGTACTCATTATTTAAAAAAGAAGTCGAACTTAATAATACAGATAAAGAGGTTTTAAATAATGTAAATCTTAAATCATATTCAGAACTTAAAAAGCTCGGCATAAATGAGGATGCATTAAAGGATTCATTAATGAAGCTGGAGGAGAACTATTTAATCAGGAAAAAGTTGTCAGGCCATAATTCGGTTTACATAAAAAATGATATAAAAGTTAAAACATCTGGTAATGAATTAAAGGATGCTGTTAAACTTATTCTATCATCCTTTGGGCCATTATCAATGGATGAGCTTCAGATAAGGCTTCCCGTGGATTCTGACATGCTGGAACAGTCGATGGAGGAACTAATAAAAACTGGAGAGGTTATATATGATTACATTACACCAATATTTGTTAAGCAGTACATACTAAAAAACGATCTGGATGCAATTCTCAATAAAACCGATGAAAATATACTGACAAAAAGAATAATAAATTTTATACAGGAGGTTGATGACGTCAGTGAATATTTTGAAAAATATGGTTTTGCATTTGATGTCTATGATATTTTGATTAGAACCAAACATTATAATCAGATGGATTTAAACAAAATGCTTAAAAACCAGGATGTATATTATTTAAAGGCCATAAAAAATAAATATGTGTATATATCTAAATGGCTGGTTGATGCACTGTATTATCTAAGATATGAAAAAAATACAGAGAATGAGGAAAATATATTAAGATACATAGCCGAGGGGTATAACACAGAGGAGGAACTGTTAAATATCTCAGGTCTTGATAAATCAATTATTAAGGTGATATTAAAATCCCTTACATTCAAATTCCAGATAATGGATAATAATGGAATTTTTACCATTTATTATCCTGTTGATAATAACAGTAATATAATAATAGAAAAATATGGTCCGGCCACAGCCTATGAACTCTCCAGATTTTTCTGGTTTAATCCTGCAAGAATAGATTATTCTGGATTAAAGCCATATTATTACAAAAATGACGTTTATTATGGCTTTATTAAAAACAGTAATGTGCAAAACAGGGGAATAATAGTAAACATTAATGATCCTGTGAGCATATACCTTGGAAAGTATATACAGAATGACGATTACAATGCAAGATTTATTTACAACGGTGCCGAGGAGGCAATATTCCATATGGAAATGCGCACCCCCGGTATATGGATAGATAATTTATATTTTGAGCATCCAAAAGTTGACGAATTTATTGAGGCCTTATTAAATACTTGCAATAAAACTAATATTAATTCAATTATAATTAAGGCTGGGGATGGTATTTCCTTTGATAACTTTGAAAAATATGGGTTTAAAAAACAGAATGATGTAATATACCGCGGAAACTTCGAAATTATGGATATAACCAATGATGACCTGATTGAACTTGCAGTTAAAAAATCGATGAACCAGAACATACCAATAAATTACAGTGTACTAAATAAAATGCTTTTTGGATTTAGAAATGATATAGAATCATCATATTTTGGGGTAAGGAGCCTTGAATTAAATAACTATTATAACTCTGTACTTCTGTATAATTTTAATGGCCCCTTTGGAATAAATGCCCTTGCAACAAAAAACGTTATAAGCATATACAGGTCTGCAAAGAAGAACGATCTAAATTCTCAGGAGGAAAAAATTCTTAAGATGCTTATATCAGAATCAATGTCGGAGAATGAATTAATTAAAACGGCAAACATAAATTCTATTGTAATAAAAAATTCTATAAAAAATCTTTATAAAATTAATGCCATAGCAAGGGATAAAAACAGAAAATATATAGTAATTAATTCAGAGTATAATGAGCAGGAAGCCATAGAAAATATACTTTCATATATAATTGAAACAATTGGCTTCTTCGATGATGCCATATATGAAAGGTTTATGGAGACAAAAATCAGCAGGGCTTATTTAAGTGCAGTAAAATCTTTAATTTCAGCCAGGGTTATACACGAGGTTTTAATACCATCCGAAAAAAAGATAATATATGTATCAACTGCTATTGATATGGCCAAAATTAAAAAAATGAATGTAATAAGGTTAATAACCCCGAAGGATATAATATCATTATTCTTTACTGACTATATAAAATCGAGATATAAAACGGTAAATTCATATTTATTATTTTATAACAACTCCATAAAGGCTAATTTTACCGTCAAAAAGAGTGGAAAATACCTGTCAATCAAATCATTTAATGGAGATAATTCATTAAAAGGAATTATAAAAAAAGAGTTCAACAATGCAGGATATATATTATCTATATGAAATAATTTTATCTGTTTATCCATTAAAATGATAATTTTGAAAAAATTTAAAAATTTGGCATGTATTTTGAAATTTTCTGAATAACATCATCGGGTGCCGCTGCAAGTGCCTTTTCCATCATTTTTAGATCCCTATCCCTTATCATTTCCGGCAGATCCATGTTTGCCTTCACCCTTAAATTTAGATAATCCCTAATTTTATCCCCATCCATTTCTGAAATAACCTTAAAAACGGTGATGCAGAAATTTACATAATTTTCATCTGTGGCCTTTCTCATCTCAATAATCATGTCCCTCATAATTTTTTCAATCTCATTCTGGTTCATCTGCAAAAGTTCATTTATATATAATGCTGTTTCAGATTTTCGTGTTTTTTCATCCATTTCTGAAATTTCCAGTGTACTTTTCATCTGTATCTATTGATAATTTTGGCTTTTTTAAAATATTTTTTGGTATGAATAAAATAATTGGCGGGCCTGCCGGGATTTGAACCCGGATCCTCGGCTTCGAAGGCCGTAAGGATGTCCTAGTTACCCCACAGGCCCGTTCAGTGTATTATTTTATGGAATAAAAATAATGGGTTTGGCATAAATCATATTATATGTTCATTAAGCCATGAAGATATTAAATTCATGGTTTGGACTCCTTTTTATATAATCCTGTTTCGTTCCAGTATGTTTTATTGTTCCTGTGCCTTATTATATTTATGAAGCCGAAAATGAGACCTGATAGGGCAACAGTGGAAGTAAATATCAAATAATACCTTATTGACCCCTTAATAGCAGAATCTTTTACCATATCGTATATATTTATTATATGCCCGGAATGACCAAAAATAAACATAAATACAGGAAGCATGGATATTGATATAATCATGCCCATGTTTCTTAAAATAAATAATGAGTTATTTGCCTCTGTTCTGTGTGAATAACCTCTTGCATCCGTTATCATGGTCGTGGATGGGGACCAAAACAGTGATCCACCAAGGCCGGCAAGAAAAAGGAGCTCGGGTATGTAGCTTAAATACAGTCCAATAAACATTATGCTAACACCCTCAAGCAGTATTCCCGCATTCATTATCACCTCACCATGCCCATAACGATCATAGAGATATCCCCCAAGTGGGCTTGATATTATTGATGCAAGTGGGTATGGAAATATAAGTATGCCTGCATCAAGGGATGATATTCCAAGGTATGATTCATAGTAGATGCTCATGGCGTAAAGCACAGAAAAAAATGCAAATGATTCAAGAAAGGATGCAATGGATATCAATGAAAACTGCCTGCTTTTTAATAGATTCCTTGATATAACGGGACGCCTGTACTGGGCATAAAAAAAGAATGGAAATATAATTGCTGATATTATTAGATAATATATATTTATAAATGAAATGCCAATGATAAGGGGTACCAAAAATACAAGCATGGCAATGGACGATGTAAAATTAATTTTTTCATTCAATTTTTTGCTTTTCTTTATGAATTTAAATGCAAAAAATATGGCCAGAATGCCAACAGGAACATTAATTAAAAAAATATATCTCCAGTTAAAAAGTACCAAAAACCCTCCCAGCAGGGGCCCCATAAGTGTACCAACTGACCAGGATATTGAATTTATACCAACTGCCCGTCCACGTTCCTCTTGCGGAAATGCATTTAAAATTATGGGTATATCTGTTGCCGTCATAATCCCGGCACCGATGCCCTCGAAAAATCTGGAAATGATCATAAAGTTTATTCCAGGGGATAATGCGACAAAAAGTGACGATGCTGTAAATAATGAGAATCCGGTTATATAGAATTCACGATTGCCAAATTTTTTAATTATTTCTATGGCCGGTGCAAGCATAACTGTTGATGAGATGATGTATATTACTATTACGAGTGTGAGATTTGACACATTTGTTTGAAAGTTTTCTCCTATTTCAGGCAGTGCAAGATAAACAATGGTGGAATCCACGGCTGCCATGAGTGTGCTTAGGGTGGTCACAAGGAGAACATAGTACCTATTCATCTCATGCTAATGTTATATTAATATAAATAAATAACAAATAAAAATTAATGTATATTTTTGTTAACTCTCTTAATATTGAAGTATGAGGCTATTATAAGATATATTATGACCGGCACAAGAATTATAAACATGTTCCTAAAGCCTATCAGATTGTTTATAAAACCCCCCACAGATGGGGTGATTATACCTATAAGCATCATTACTGAAAAGAAATAGCTATTTGCCACATTTCTGCTCGACATATCAAATGTTCTGCTTATTGATACTATAGATAATGGATATGTTACACCGTGGGGTATTCCAAGCATTAGATATGCTATTATATATATGATTGCAAATTTACTGAAGAATATTGCTATTATTCCTGTGAGTGTGACCAGCATTGCAATGGCTATATAATGCCAAAGGTTTTCAGGAGTTTTTATTGAATAAAAAAGCCTTGATGAGAAAGAAATAATAAAAAATCCGGTAAATAGTAATGTTACCTGCGAGTAGGAAAATCCTAAAACGGATTTTGCATATATTCCACCAAAGGTAATAAGAAGTGCGAATACAATATTGTATGCTAAAATTGCATAAACCGCAACCTTAAACCCTGGCTCGCCAAACACATTTATTTTTTTATGGTTCTTCTCGATATTTTCATCCGGAAATTTAATAAAAAAGGAAAAAACCGAGGCCACAATGCCGAATGGAACAAAATACAGGAATATATACCTTAGGGGTTCAAAATTTAATATGTATGATTCATAGGCAGGACCTGCTATAAGGCTCACACTTAGTGCGAGTGTGTAAATTCCCAGAATTCTTTCCCTAACCTTCTTATCACCAGATGAACCGGCGGATGTGATTATATTTGGCATTATTGCACCAAAGGCAAATCCTGCAACAAATATAAATATCCATACAGATATATTATTGGAAAATTCCATTACAGCCAGAATTATGGTAAATGTAATATTTGATGCAATGAAAAGTACCCTCCTGGGAAAAGCACTTAAATGTGTGTTAATTATTGCAGTGGTAATAAATGTTGCCAGTGCCATTACCGATTCTGTTAGGCCAACCTCAACCTGATTAAAATACAGGTCATATTTTGCAAATAATGATATGGTGGTCATCATCATATTATTTGAGGCCCTTACGGCAAGTGTAAGCAAAACAATTATAAATATTGAATAAATTAAATAGGCCTGAGATGAATATTTTAATTTATTTTCCATTTTAATATCATCATATACAATAAGTCAATTATCTATAAATAATTTATCTGTTAAATGAATACATAAATATGAGAAATGAGCTAATATTAAAGGGAACCATAAACCTCCTAATTTTAACCCAGATATCAAAAAAACCAATGTATGGATATGCAATAGAAAAGGAGATAAATTCAATGATAAACACACCACTTCCAACTGGAACAATATATACACTTCTGCATAATTTAGAAAATAGAAATTTTATTAAATTTACAGTTAAAAAAAATAATAATGGACGTATATCAAAAATTTATGAGATAACACCCGATGGGAAAAAGTTTTTAAAATTCCATCTTGAACCATTAAATACGGTATCCATGATTATAAAATATCTGATAAGTGAGATACCCAAAATCACATAAATA
>NZ_LKBH01000020.1:0-11919 GCF_001402935.1 Acidiplasma cupricumulans
TAAATAAAAAATCTATAATACAATAATAATATTATGAACCATGATAAATTTCCTTATGATTGCCTCAGGAAGCAGGGGCAATTCAACATTAATATGGGATGAGGATGATTTAATAATAATTGATGCGGGTATTAGCCTGAGAAAATTCAGGACCAAAACTGCATCATTTAATTTTGATGATCTGGAAAAATCTATATTTATCAGCCATGAGCATTCCGACCATGCCTCAGGGGCCAAAACCATTTCTAAAAATATAGGTGCAGATATATATTCCAGGCCTGGAACACTTGAAAGATTGAATATATCCGGCTTTAAAATAAATGATGAAACTGCAATTGGAAATTTTTCAGTAATACCTGTAAGTGTAAGCCATGATGCCATTGACCCTGTGGTTTATATAATTAAAAATAGAAACATTAAAATGGCTGTTGTATCTGACCTTGGCAGGGTTTCAGATGATTTATTATACTGCATAAAAAATTCTGATATACTTGCCCTTGAATCAAATTATGATTACAATATGTTAATCAACGGTAAGTATTCGGAGCCATTAAAAAGAAGAATTTTAAGTGAGTACGGCCATTTATCCAATGAACAGAGTGCCGATGCCCTGTTCGAATCAGCCTCAGAAAATACACATATAATACTTACACATCTTAGTGAGAATAATAATACACCAGATATAGCCCTATCATATGCCAAGTCATATCTAGGCAACCGTGGAAAAAAATATAGAACAATAGAGTGTGCATCTCAGGAAAATGGTAGCTCTATTTATACATTTTAATACTAAAATTTTTGTAGTAAAACCTAATGTAGTCATATGCAAAACTATGAGTTGATAATAATTGGTGCCGGTCCTATTGGTCTTTACTCAACATTCCTGGCCGGCCTGAGGGATATAAAGAGCCTTACACTTGAAGCGCTTGATTACAGTGGCGGACAGATACCAGAGCTTTACCCAGAGAAAACAGTTTATGATGTTCAGGGAATACCAAGAATAAACGCAATGGAATTAAGGGATAAGATGGAGGAACAGGCAAGAATGTTTGGCAATGAGATTTTATTTAATTCCAAGGTTACAGATATAATAAAAACTGATAATGGGTTCAATGTGGAGGTTAATGGTGAAAAATTGTATTCATCACGTGCTGTATTAATATGTACCGGCATGGGAGATTTCACACCAAGGAAAATAGGGTGCCCGGGAGAGGATGATTATCTTAACAAAGGCTTAAGTTATACTGTTAAGGACATAGAAAAATTTAAGGATACCGTTGTTGGAGTGGTGGGAGGTGGTGATGCTGCCATTGATTATGCAAACGAACTTGCGGAGGTGGCTTCCAGGGTTTATGTAATACATCATAGTGAAAAATTCAGGGCTGCAGAGAAGACCCTTGAAAATGCAAGAAAAAACCAGAAAATTGAATTCATAATGAATACCAGCGTTTCAAAGATTTCGGGGAATTCCGTGCTTGAAAATGTTACACTGCATAATGTAAATGATAATACAGACAAAATATTAAAACTGGACAGGCTGGTCATAGCGATAGGCCATGTGGGCAAGGCAAACCTATTTAAATCAATAAATCTTGAGACAAGCCCAAATAAAAGAAACATTATGGTGAATAATAGATTTGAAACAAATATTCCAGGAATATATGCTGTTGGTGACGTTGCCTCCATAGCCGGGGAGCCAATACACCCATTGATTGCAGTTGAGGGCGGGGATGCATACATGGCCATTAATATAATAAAGAAGTATCTTAACCCTGAGGCATCAATCTTTGGTGGGCACAGCTCAAGCCTTAACTTATAAAAATTTAATTCAATGCATTATTTATTATATTTTATTTGTTTCAAAGTTATACAGATAACTTGATTTATAAATAAGGCATATACCATGATTGGTGTTTTTATGGATAAGGAGGAGGCATTTAAACAGTTAAAGCGGATGAATGCGAAAAAAATTTTATTACAGATTCCAGACGGCCTTAAACCACAGGCATTTGACATTTTTAATTATTTTGCTTCAGATTTTAATGTAATAGTAAGCTCATCATCATTTTACGGTGCATGTGATATTGGGAATAGGGAGATTTATGAAGGTGTTGACTGCATTGTTCAGCTAGGCCACACAGAGATACCAAATATAAATTATCCACTGCCTGTTATTTTCATAGAATATTATTACAATACCATTGAAATAGATGATTCCACCTTTGATGTTCTTAAATCTGATGGCATAAATAAAATTGGTCTTTTATCATCTGTTCAGTACTACAATGAAATGCTTTATATAAAGGATAGATTGGAAAGAAACGGATTCAGTGTTTACGTTGGGAAAAACGATGGGAGGCTAAAATATCCTGGGCAGGTTCTTGGATGCAATTTTAGCACTGCACATTCTGTATCTCTATATGTTGATGCATTTCTCCTAATAAGCACCGGACTTTTCCATGGCATAGGTGTGCAGTTATCTTCAGATGACAGGGATGTTTATATCCTTGATTTAAATGATAAAAAGATACATAATATAAGGCATGATACTGATATTTTTCTTAAAAAACGTTATGCAAGAATGGAAAGGGCATTGAATGCCAAGAGATTCTGTGTTGTTGTCGATACCAAGATTGGACAGTACAGAATGAAAATTGCAAATGAAATTTATGAAAAATTAAAGGCGCTTAATAAAAATGTTATAATGACAAGCGCAGATAATATTAATCCTGCCGATTTTGAAAATTTCATGTGTGATGCCATTATTTTCACAGGATGCCCAAGGGTGCCAATAGACGATGAGGAAAAGTTTAAAATGCCTGTGCTTACGCCCACTGAATTTGATTTAATTTTTGGATTTAAAAAAAGTAAAAGGTATGTGATGGACGAAATAGTCTCTGTGGATAAACAGGAGGAAAATAAAAATACTGAAACTAAAGGCATTAATGCATAATAATCTATTCTGCATCTCCAATAAGATAGTTATTTCCAAATGAAACTATTTTGCATTTTACGTTTTCATACTTTCTGTAGCTTCCACTTAGCACCACAGGACGGTAGTTTAGATCCCTGCCTATGGATGTGCCATTTTTCCCTGTCTCGGTTATAAGGACATTCTCCTCACGGCCAATGAATCTTTCAAATTTTTTTGATATTATGTCCTCATGGAGCTTTATTAACTGGTTTGACCATGATTTAAGTGTATTTGAATTTAATGGCTGCTTATCAAAATCTTTTGTGTATGGTCTTGGGGAGAACCTTGTAACGTTTATTATATCAGGTTTAAGATCCTGTATGAATTTATATGTTCTTTCAAAGCTTTCTTCAGAATCCTTATAATATCCAAGTATTATATCTGTTGATAACACCATATCCGGAAAAGATTTTTTAAATTCGTTGAAAACCCTGGAGGCCTCCTCAATGGTATACTCACGGTTCATGGCTGAAAGAACATTATTGTCAGCACTCTGAACTGGCAGGTGAAGGAATTTAAATACCTTATCATTTTGATATGATTTTATTAATTTTTCAAGTATGTCATGTGTGTTTCTTGGCTCCATCATTCCCACACGCAGTTTAAATTTACGGTTTATGGAAACTATACTGTTTATAAGGTCGGCAAGATCAATGCCAAGATCCTTCCCATATGCCGCGGTATCAAGAGATGATATTCTTATTTCCTGTATACCGCGATCCAGTTCCATTTCTATTTGGCGTACAATCTTTTCTGGAGGTCTTGATAGCAATTTTCCACGGGCTATATGAGAAATACAGAAATTACAGCTTCCTGTACACCCCTGGTTTATTGGTATACCATCATAAACCCCGGAATTTATTACAATATCATCCAGAGACCCACGGTAGAAATCCCTGAACTCATGGGGTTTAATGACCTCAATATTCTCTCCCTCAAGAGTGTTTCCGTTAACTGTGCTAAGGCATCCAAGAACCTTCACTCTTTTGGATTTTGAGGATAGATCGGCTATTCTCCTGATCATCTTATCCTCTGTGTGCTTTATTACAACACAGGTGCCTATTATGCTAAGATCAGCCTTATTCGGATCAGAAACCAGTGTGTTATTTTTATCCATAAGCAGCTTATTTAAATATAATGATGATTCGGATTTTTCAAGAGTGCATCCATATGATTCAAAATATATTTTCATAATGGTCATATATGGCAAATTAATTAATAATGATTTTTATGAATTTACATTAACAAATAAAAATTTTTTTCTACTATATAAAGCAATATGGTGATATATTAGTATAGTTTAACATTATTTTTCGATAATAAAAAGTAAAATTAGTTCATAAAAAAATAAAAAAAGTTATATATCGAATTAAAATACAAAAATATGACAGAAGAAAAAAATATAGATAAAAATGACGGTAAAAATTATGAGTGTGATTTATCCATAAGATGGAGCAAAATTGACGCATCAATACTGCCTTTTGACGAGCTGGATAAGGAAATTATGTGTTTTTTGAGATATAATGCAAGAATGTCAAATGCTGAAATAGCCAAAATGCTTAATACCAGTGAGGCTACTGTAAGACGCAGGATTAATGAGCTTGTAAGAAAAAAAATTATTACCGGTTTCTCTGCACTTGTTGACCTGCATTCCATAGAAAATAGCATAAAGGTATGTATAAGAATAGATACAGAGGCAGAAAAACTTGATGAAATTGCAGAGGATATAGCAAATGAACCTGATGTGCTTTCCCTTTACAGAAGGAGGGGGCAGAATCAGCTGCTTCTTCAGGGATTATTTTTGAATCTTGAGGCAATACAGGAGTTTGAGGATAAGCTTGCAACAAAACCGGGAGTTATAAAATACGATACAATGATAGTTTCAAAGGCATTTAAAAAAGACCCATGGGTTGGTATATAAAAATTATTTCAGAAAGCTAAATATTTCATTGTATTTTTTTTCGTCTATTTTTCCTGTTTTAAGTGCAAGTTCTTTAATGCTTTTTCCTGTTTCAAGGGCCTCCTCAACTATTTTTGCCACTGTATCATAGCCAAGATAGGGGTTTAAAAGTGCCGCTGAACCAAAGCTTCTTTCCATGTTTTCCCTGATTTTATTTAAATCGGGTTTAATTCCTGATATTGCCTTTTCATCAAGCATTTTAATTCCATTTGAGAGCCTGTCTATGGACTTTGATATTTCGTAATCCATATGTGGCATCATTACATTTAATTCAAGCTGTCCCGCCTTAACGGAATAATTAACCGCCATCTGTGATCCAAGTATGGAATTGCATATCATATTCATGGCCTCGGCTATTGATGGATTAATTTTCCCGGGCATTATGGATGATCCCTGCTGAACAGCCGGCAGAACTATTTCATGTATGCCCGATCCTGGGCCGGAATAAAGGAGCCTCAGATCATCGGCTATTTTGCTTATATCAAGGGATATGTTAGCGAGTGCATTCATAACCCTTGAAAAATCGGTCATAAATTGCATTATGCCCATGGTATTAGGGCTTTCCCTGAAATTAAAGCCAGTTTCCGTGGAAAGCGCCTCAACAGCATATTTTTTATAATTTTCCGGTGTATTTGCACCATTGCCCACTGCAGTACCACCTATATTTAATTCAAGGATGTACTCAAGTGCGTTTTTATATTCACCAAGGCTCTTTGATAATCCATAGTAATATGCATTGAATTCATCACCCAGGGTTACCCTGACCGCATCCTGAAGATGTGTCCTCCCGGTTTTATATATATCCTTAAATTCAATGGCCTTGGATTTTAATGATTCCAAAAGATGCTCAGCATTTTCGATGAATTTCTGTGATTTAATCATTATATTAACACGCATCATTGTTGGATACACATCATTTGTTGACTGGCTCATATTTATAATGTCGTTTGGATGCACGTATTTGTATTCGCCTTTTTTATGGCCCATTGATTCCAGCACGATATTTGCTATTACCTCATTTGTGTTCATGTTAAATGATGTGCCAGCACCGGCCTGAAACACATCAACAACAAACTGGTCCCTAAATTCTCCGTTGATTAATCTATCACATGCCCTGGATATTTCCCTGTACAGGTCCTCCCCCAATTTGCCTGATTTATAATTGGCATATGCCGCAGCCTTTTTAACAAGTGCCATGGATTTTATATGATCAGAATCAGCAGTTATTCCTGAGATTTGAAAATTATTTTTGGCCCTGTATGTATTTACACCATAATAAACATTATCCTCTATGGATACATCGCCGATAACATCATGTTCTGTTCTCATAATCAATTATTATTAATTTGTATAAAAAACTTTTAATTGAAATAAAAAACAAACAATAAAATTAAATAAAATAAAGCATAAAGTGGTGTATGAACATAACAGTTTCCGATGATAATAAACTGAATGTACCAAATCATACCACAGTTGGATACATTGAGGGTGATGGCATCGGGCCTGAAATTACAGCATCAATGATTAAGGTCGTGAACAGTGCTGTTGAACTAGCCTATTCAGGAGAAAAATCAATAGAATGGCATAAGATAATAATTGGCAGGGAGGCATATGAGAGGTATGGTAGATACATACCTGATATTTCACTTGAGGAAATTAAAAAGATAAGGGTAATAATGAAGTCCACACTTAATTTCCTTCCGGACAGAAGCAACATAAATGTACTTTTAAGGCAAAAACTTGGATTATATGCCAATGTCAGGGTAATAAGATATTTACCGGGCATATCGGTTATGATAAAAAATTTTGAAAGGCTGTATATTACAGTAATCAGGGATTCGGTGAACAATGAAATCACTTTTAATTATTCCTCTGAAAAAACAAGGGACTTAATTAATTTTATGTCAGAAAATTATGATATAAATATAAGCCAGGATTCAGCCCTGATGATAATCAGCCAGAGCAGATTCAGGGCAAAAAAAATGGCAAAACTTGCAGCCGAGTATTATAATTATAATAGAAAGAACAGAATAACAATTGTATATAGCAGGATAAACCCAGAGTTTCCTGAGTGGTGCCGGGAGGAAATATTAAAATTAAACCCAAGTCCGGATGTTGAAATTATGGAATTAACTGAATTTATCGGCCAGATAATTGATCATCCGGAAAATTTTGATATGGTTTTACTTGATAATTATTCAAACAGGATTATATTATCATTTTTGGTTAATTCGGTTAATATAGAATATGGTGGAAGTTTTGGTGATGGTATTGCTTTTTTCGAGGCAATACAGGGATCTGCACCACAGGATGCGGGGTATGATGTGGCTGACCCAATCTCATTTATAATGTCTGGATCAATGATGCTTAAGTACCTTGGATGGGAAAAATCATCTGAGATAATTGAAAATGCGGTTCACCAGACCTTTATTGAGAATAAGCTCCCCAAGGACCTTGCAGATCGTGAGCATATTGAGCCTGTAAAATGTTCTGAATTTGCTGATGAAATAATAAAAAGAATGAAAATGTAAATCTTTTATGAACTGCATGCACATTTATTATAACAAGTGTGGATGTATTATTAGAATAGAATAATATTATCCATGTTCCTGGTGTTAGGGCCCTAAATGTAATATTTATTGAGTGGTCCGGCGGAAGCATAATACCGTTGCCAAATATGTTTGATGACGCTGTTATATTTTCCCATATATGAGAGTTTGTCAGCTTGAATATATCCATACCGTTGGATATCGATACCGCCTGTAAATTCATTGTATAATTTAGATTGTTTGATATTTTAAGTGTTATATTGCTTCCAACCATTGCACCAATCACTACTGTTCCGGAACTTGTATTACTGTAATTTCCTGATACCATTGTTGGCGTGGATTTAATATAATATACCTTAAGCGTGCCATTGTAAGTCTGCATACCGGTATATATCAACATTTTATAGTCTTTATAACCGCTCAGGTTTGTATTATACGTCATAATGCTTATATTATAAGTTCCTGAACCACCAGGATTTATATACATGGGACCATTGTTAACCACCATGCTCAGGTTATCTATATAGAACTGTGGGGTTATTCTCCCAGCACCGTGGTTTACAATGCTCACCTTAAGCGTTGCATTTTCATGCCAGTTTTTATTGACAATTACATATGATGGCATATTTACAGTTATTCCGCCATTATGATTGACCTGAATCCCTGCAGGAACCATGGTAAATATGAGTATGGAAGTAACAATGGTGGCTGCGGTAATCATTGCCTTTTTTGGAATTTTTATCAAATTATTTAACGGTGCCGGCCCTCTAATTCCTATTATAACGGAGATAATTAAAAGTATAAGTATAAACGGAAATATAAAACTTAAAGTTAGAAGTATAATAATTGAAACAATGGATAAATATATCTGGTTTTTTCCTGAAATTGCCGAGGATACAAGACCACCATCAAGAAATCCTAATGGAAGTGCATTTAGGGCAGTGCTTATTAATCCTGAATAGCCTGCAAATTCCATTGGAGGCTTTAAGCTTGCAGCAGGGATTATTTTGTTTAAAAAAAATGTTGACATTAATGGTAAATCCAATCTATTTACGGGCATGTAATCAATGTTATGATATATTAATACTGAAGGCTCATAAAAAAAGCCCAGAATTATAATTATTATTGATGAGATAAAACCAAAGAGTATTGATAAAAATCCTGAAAAAAGCATGGATTTTCCGGTTTTATACTGATCCCTTGATGTATTAATAAAACCCAGTGTGCCTATACCAAGGGATGGGACCATAATTGGAAAGGAATAATGCATGCCGCTTCTTTTAAATGCAATATATCTGCCAAACTCCCGGAACAAAATAATAATCATTAATGGGACTGCAAAAAAAAATATACCTCCCAGCAGGCTTTTAACAGGAGTTCCACCAGAGTATGATAAATCATATATAAATCCACTGTAAATTATTGTGGAAATTGTTATTATACCCATAATGATCTTAATAATGGAATGCCCACCATGTTTGCTATATTTTATAACTATTAATTTGCAGCCATCATAATAATCAGTAAATGCTGTGTATCCAATTAAATTAAGCTGATCTATATACTCTGAAAAATTCCTTTCATCGCCATTACAGTTTATATCGAATGTTATTGAATCTTCTGATATCTCATATTTCTTAAAATCAAAATAAAATTTTGTTAAATTTATAATTTTATCTGGATTGTCCATACTTTTATACTTACCAAAATCACCTTAATTAACTTTTCACTTTTTTAATAGAATCCAATAGTATATCTGTATTTTTAATGTTGTTTACATTCATTATACATATACCATGTGATTTTGTTACCCTGTCCGGCTCGATACCATTATTCTTTATTAAGCTTATAAGGCTGTCTGTAATTGATGATGCCTGCCCGGATATTATATAAATAATAACCTCATTCTGGAGCCTGTTGATTACTATGGATTCCTGATTAAACTTTTGAAGTGCCGATATAAGCAGTTTTATATTCGTATAATTTTCAATGTTATACACATTAATGTTATTTATTTTTTCAGGGTTATTTATAATATTTTTTGTTATCTCCCTGGACTGATCATCGTAAGTTTTCCTTAAACTTATTAATTCCTCAATGTATTTCTTTGATTGATCGGCTATTTTATCCTCATCAACACGCATATATTCCTGTTCCGCCTTTATTATGTTGTATAATTTCTGTACGTATCTTAATGCAGCCGGACCTGCTGCAAATGTAACCCTTTGAATGCCCTCCTGAAGTGTTTCAGTTTTTATTATTTTAATAAAATGTATTTCTGATGTGTTATCTAAATGCGTGCCCCCACAACCCTCCGAATCTATATCCTGGATGGTTACAACCCTTATTGTTTTTGATACAGGTACCCCTCCCTCGAAGAGCCTGAAACCGTATTTATCCAATGCCGTATTCCATTTCTCGTTTGTAACCCTTATTGTTTTACCATCCTCTATGGCCCTAAAACATAAATCCTCTATATTTTTTATATCCTCCTCGGTGATTTTTTTATAATGTGTTATATCCAGCCTTGATTCATTAACATCCTTTTTTACCCCACTCTGCCATACATGGTCTCCAAAATATGACCTCATTACCCCAAGGAGCAGATGTGTTGCTGAATGATGTATCATAAGCTGATGTCTTCTATTATAATCAACAACACCCTTAATCCTAGAATGTTCGGGTATATCCGAATCAAGAAAATGAACTATTGAATCACCATATTTTTGCACATTTAAGACGTTTATACGTTTTCCGTTGTATATGAAATAACCAAGATCATAAGGCTGCCCACCGCCCTCTGGATAAAACGCCGTTTGGTTAAGTATAATTTTTTTATCACATGAATACAATACATTTGCGGTAAACTCAAGAATTTTTGTGTTGTCGTAGTACAATGGCCTTGTTTTTATATCTGGAAAGGTAAGCTGCTTTTTTGTTTCTTTACGGCCAATCTCCTTGTTTTTAATTATCAGTTCATGGAAATTATCCGGAATGATTAATGTTTTACCAGTAATTTGGTGGTAAATATCTGAAATTAGATCCTCATTTATTCCATAGGACTCATAAAGTCGGATAATGCTGTCCAGAGGTAAATCGTCATCCTTTATAAATTTTTTAACAATGTTGAATGATGATTGATTAACAGCATTATATTTTTCCCTCTCTATCTTTATTATATCGGAAATAAATTTTTCATCGAACCTTGGAATTATATTTTTAAACTCACCATACTGAAATTCAAGGAGTTTTTCAAGATCATATTTAAATCCAATATCATCAATAAATCTAAATGACCTCCTTATTAACGTTCTGGCCAGATAGCCAACCTTCACATTGGAGGGGATAACATAATCTGAAAACATAAGTAACAGCGTTTTGGTGTGATCTGCAAGTGAATAAACCTCTCTTAGAAACTTTAGCTGTTTAATGAAATCTTCATTATATTCCATTTTTTTGGATTCCATAAATTTTTTAACTTCATTCATAACCTTTTCTTCACTGTATGGGTCTATAACAGCTGAGATTTCTGAGATCTTTGCCATAATTTTATCATTAATTTTTTTAGCCTTAGAATTTTCTATTAAAAAATTAATTGTTTTATCATATATTGCATCATAGATTGTTGATGTTGCCGCGGATAGCCATACCAGACGTTCCAGCCCATATCCCGTATCAACAACCCTCAATGGCATGTGCGAATATTTTGTACCCTCTATTTCAACATCGCCGTTTGGGTCCTCCTTTAAGTCCATGAATACGAGGGTTGCAACCTCCAGTCCCCTAACAAAAACCTCAACAGCATTGCCAGCATTCCCCCCACCAAACCATGGTTTTTCCTTATACGTAATTAAATTTTTATCAACCTTAAGCCTTTCAGTTAAAAATCTAAATGAGTATCGTATTGTTTCATTCTTCCAGTATACAAATTTATCCTCATAGTTAAATGCATCATGGCACAGCATCTCAAATGTTGTCAAATGCCGCCCGGTTTTGCCAACCAGATCGAGGTCAAGCATCCTTATACTTGGCTGTGACATTACAATTGGATTACCCGGAGGTGGTACAAGCCCGGACGTAACCTGTGGCTGAAAATCATAAATTGATGCGTTTACAAGAAGCACATCATCGCGCCATCTGGGAACCACGGGATATGCTGGAATAAATTTATGCCTGAATTCACTGTCATTCTGAAAGAATTTTATAAACTCTTCACGCATCTCATCTATTGTATATTTCCTGTATACTGGTGAGTTGCCTATAAAGGAATAGCTTTCACATGCAGGGTCACCGCATGTCTTTTTCTCAGAATCAAGGGTCCAGAAATATGATGAACATGATATACACTGTTTCCTCATAAAACCTGTATCCCTAAAAAAATCTATATCAAATTCTTCCGGCATATAGTCCATAATGCATGGACATACATAAATATA